>JAOUCV010000355.1 GCA_029859555.1 Gammaproteobacteria bacterium | reverse complement strand
GCTACTGGCACACGCCACCTGCCGATGCCATCTTCCTGCACCGCAAGCTGGGTGGGCTGTACTTGCTGGCTGCACGCCTGCGTGCAAAGATAGCAGTCGGCGCCATTCTCGAACGGTATCTTTAGCAATGCGTGATTCAGCAAATCCATACTCCGAAATGCAACTTACATTTCGCCTCGGTTGCACCCTGGCCGCAATCTTGTCGCTGGCTGCATGCAGCAGCTCGCCCGGCAAGCCTGAAACCCGGGTTGCCTTGCCGGAATGTGGCTGGCTACCAAATTGCGTTAACAGCCAGTCCGGCCGTGGCGCACAGGCCAGCGAGCCGATCAGCGCGAGTACACAGCAGTGGCAACAACTGAAAGCGTGGATTACGCAACAGCCAGACTGGGAAGTGACAGTCAATGAAAGCAATTTCATGCAGGCAATCGTGAAAACGCCGACGCTGAGATTCCGCGACGACGTGCAACTGCTGTTTCTGCCGGATGAACAAATCATTCATGTGCGATCTTCTTCCCGACTTGGTTTGAGCGACCTGGGCACCAATGCAAGACGCGTCGAAACCCTTCGAGATCAACTCATGCAGGAGACAGTTCAATGAGCACACAAGCCCCTGTCGTGGCTCAGCACACTGATCCAGTTCGTCCGATGGTCTTCTACGACGGCGGCTGCCCGTTATGTCGCCGCGAGATCGACCACTATCGACGCATCGACCGCAGCGGGAGCTTGCGCTGGGTTGACGCAGTGACCGAATCCGGAACCCTGGACAGGCATGGCCTCTCTCTGCAGCAGGCAATGGCTGAACTGCACGTGCTGGACCAGAACGGACACTGGCAACGGGGCGTCGATGCCTTCCTGGTCATCTGGCAGCAACTGCCGGCATACCGCTGGCTGGCAAAGCTGGTGACAACCCTGGGCTTGCGTCGTCCACTGGGGTTTTTCTACCGCCACTTCGCCGCATGGCGCTATCGGCAACGCTGCGGAAGCGACAGCTGCACAACCAGTGCCGGGGCGCGAGGGCGCTGACACGCAACGACCCCTGCAGCGGCAACAGTAGTAGAGGTTCTTGTGCGCTGCGTATGCAGCCAGATTAACAGTCGTTGTCGAAATCATAACAGGCCGAAGCTTTCCACAGGCGATTGGCATACTGCCGTAACGGCTCCTCGACAGGCAGGCTTCGCATTCCCAGTGACTCGAAAAAGCCGATTGCATCCTGCTGCGCCCTGACCAGCAAACCGTCGTATTGCAGCTGGCAAACAGCCGACTCGGCAGCACCGAAAAGCTGCCGGCCGATGCCTTGACGGTGGTGCAGCGGGTCGACATAAATGCCATGCAACAACAGCGACCGGTATCCTGCAGGTGCATCCTTCGTGTCGGCCTCTTCCCAGGCAGCGACACCCACAACCTGCCATTGCTGGTTCTCAGCCAACACCATGTCCAGATGCGCGAGATCCTCGCAGCTGTAGCGGTAGACTGGCAGCGACAGGCGCTTGACCCGTTGCGGCAATGCCCATGTCATCAGCGCCGCCTCGATCACCCGGTTGACGGAATCCAGGTCGGCCTCTACGACCGTGCGTATACGAATCCCGCTGCTGAGCTTTTCAATCATGACGGTATTAGTCTGCCCTCCCCGCGCTAGCCGGCTTGCAGCCATTCAAGCTGCTGGTCCGCTACAGGGCAGGCGTGCCCGCCCTGTAGCTGCCGGCTCCTGACTGATAATGGATAGAACATCATCAGACAAGGTCCAGCCGGAGAATCAACGCAGAAGCTAGGCGGCCACAGCCTTGTTCAAATACTGTTCCAGGGCTTCAGAACCGCCAACGTAGTCACCGTTGATAAACACCTGCGGTACCGTGAAGCGTCCCGAGACGGCTCGCAGCGTAGCCTCGGTATAGTCCTGGTTAAGGACCAGCTCCTCAAAGCGGATACCGGCATCGTGCAGCAGGCCCTTGGCGCGCACACAATAAGGACAACCCTCTCGACTGAACACCGCGACATCCAGGGGCTTGCTGGCATCGGGGGCAACAGCTGCCAGCATGGTGTCCGCATCGGAGACCTCGAAGGGATCACCGGGGACATCAGGTTCTATGAACATGTTTTCGATGACGCCATCCTTCACCAGCATGGAGTAACGCCAGGAGCGCTCACCGAAACCCAGGTCATCCTTTGATACCAGCATACCCATGCCGCGGCTGAAATCGCCGTTGCCATCAGGCAGGAAGGTGACATTCCAGGCCTTCTGCTCGCTGCGCCATTCGTTCATGACAAAGGCATCGTTCACCGAGATACAGATCACCTCGTCGACACCGTGCTGACCGAACGTTGGTGCCAGCTGATTGTAGCGAGGCACATGTGTCGATGAACAGGTCGGGGTAAATGCACCCGGCAGTGAAAACACCACCACGGTTTTGCCCTTGAAGACTTCATCCGTGGTCCTGTCGATCCACTCGTGGTTGTGACGGGTACGAAAAGTTACCTGCGGGACCTTCTGTCCTTCACGATTTTCCAGCATGGTTCAGCTCCTGTGGTTGGTTAAATAGTCTTGCAGCTGCTGCGTCAACTCCCATGACGCCGGGTTGTTCACTTTCAAACCCGCTTGAAGGCTGTCTGCGGATAGTATTATCGGGGCTGATAGATAATAGTAAAAATCGTTTATTACGATTAATTTGATTGGTATTACCGATAACAAAGACTGCCCGGGAAGCCGCACACCCGGGGTGCTGGCGCTAGCTTGTGCGGCGTGACTTTGTTTTTACGCGCCTGTCGCGGCCGACCGGCTTTACTGTGTTGGGGAGGTTATCAAGGATAAGTCCAGCAAAGGCCTGCAGGGCGGCACGCCGGGGAAAGCTGCTGCGGAACACCAGTGATATGCGCCGCGAGGCGC
>JAOUCV010000354.1 GCA_029859555.1 Gammaproteobacteria bacterium | reverse complement strand
CACACCGGACGCAAATAGGCTCAAATTATTGGCCAGGTCGGCCGATATAATCCCACACTTGTTTTTCAGGTTTTTGAGAGTCCACACAGGATCAGGGCGTTAAAAAATTGTAATGAAGTTCTCTCCAGGTAAATTATTCAAGCGTGGAAAATCATCTGCGGGTGCAGCCGATATGCAGGCAGTGCCGCCGTTGATCATGGACGCTAAACCCGCCAGTCTGGGAAAGATACGTCTGCAACTGCTGGTGACCGCTGTGGTGTTGCTGGCGTTGCTGGCGGCGTTTATTTTCAAATTCATGTCGGGTTATATCCTGCGCACCATGGAGCAGGAGAACAACATCATCACCCAGCAGGTAGCGGCGCGGATAACCGCCATTGTCGAGCATTACGGTGCCACTACCACGCTGCTTGCCAAGGATCCTGATATCGCCTACCTGTTGATGGTAGGCAGCAAGGCTTCACTGCGTTCCCGGGAAGAGTCGCTGCGTTATGTATTTCCGGATGCGATCAATGTTCAGCTGTTGCCGCCCGGCCTGGACAAGGTCGATAAGGAGGCGTCGCCGCCGCTGACCTATGCCGCAATAGCGCAAATGCGTATTGCAGAATCCGGTAGCGAAGAGCCCGCCATGGAAGTGCACCTGCTGAACGAGCCGCAACAGCACGTCAACATTGTGCGCAAGGTAATGGACCCGGCGGGCAGTGGTGTCGTGGGTCACCTGATGCTGTCGCTGTCCAGGGATGTGCTGCAGGATATCCTGGGTGATCTGCAGGACCTGAATGGATATATTGAGTTACAGCAGGATGGTACCAAGGGTCATCCTGTTGCTGTTGCACGTTACGGTGACAAGGAAGCGAAACAGGGTGCAGCCGAACGGGTACTGGAGATCGCCGGAAGCCTCTGGCAGGTGGCCTACTGGCCGGCAGTGTCGGGACTCTACTACCTGGGCAAGATTGGCGTGTGGGTGCTGGGCGCCGCATTGGTTGCAGCCTTCATCGTGGTGCTGCTGACTGTATTGCTGTTTCGCAACATCAAGAATGCGCTGCGTGTTGACCAGGTCAGCATGGTGACCATCATGAAGGATTTTCGCGATGGCCGCGTGCAGCGTGAATATCCGTCCGGCCTGAAGGAGCTGCAGGAGACGGTCGAGTTTATGACGCAGATGGCGACAACTAATCAACCAAAACAAAGAGTTATCACTTCTGAGCGTGATGCCGATGATGACTGCCTGTCCGATGAAACGGTCACCGAGATCGAAGATGATCTTGATGATGATGAAGATACTATCAGGGCGGGAGTCGCTGCAGACTATGGCTCTGCAGTGAGCAGCAAAAATTTGATACTGGAGGAAGATCCTCCGGGGACCATACAGGAACAGGAAAATATTAATATCGATGCTTCGATATTTCGGGCCTATGATATTCGGGGTGTTGTTGACCAGACGCTGACACATTCAGCAGTCACCCAGATTGGTCGTGCGATTGGCAGTGAGGTGTTGCAGTGTGGCCGCAATACCATTGTGGTCGGGCGTGACGGTCGTTTATCTGGTCCGGATCTTTCAGCTGCGTTGATTGAAGGTATTATTTCTACCGGTTGTGACGTCAAGGATATCGGCTGTGTACCCACGCCGGTGCTGTATTTTGCTACCCATTACCTGGATACCCAGAACGGTGTCGTGGTAACCGGCAGTCACAATCCGCCTGACTATAACGGCCTGAAAATTGTTATAGATGGTGAGACCCTGTATGGACCTTCGATCCAGTCATTGCGTGAACGCATCGAAAGTAATAATTTTATCTCTGCAGATCCCGGCAGTGTTGAAGTCATTAACGTGGTGCCGGATTACATCGAACGCATACGCAGCGATGTGACGCTGGCGCGGCCACTGAAGGTCGTGGTTGACTGTGGCAATGGTGTTGCCGGTGGCGTGATTCCTCAACTGCTGGAGGGTCTGGGCTGCGAGGTGATCGAGCTGTTCTGCGAGGTTGATGGTACCTTCCCGAATCACCATCCGGACCCGAGCAAGACCGAGAATCTGGAAGACCTGGTTCGCGCGGTTGCTGCAAACCAGGCCGATATCGGGCTGGCATTTGACGGTGACGGCGACCGCCTCGGCGTGGTGTCTGCCGATGGCCGGGTGATCTGGCCTGACCGCGTGTTGATGCTCTATGCTATTGATATTCTTGAGCGTAATCCGGGCGGCCAGATTATTTATGACGTCAAGTGCACCCGCAATCTGGATACCCTTATTCGTGGGCACGGCGGTGATCCGTTAATGTGGAAGACCGGGCATTCGTTTATGAAGGCGAAGATCAAGCAGACCGGTGCGCTGTTGGCAGGTGAAATGAGCGGCCATATTTTTATAAACGAGCGCTGGTATGGATTTGATGATGGCTTATATGCAGCTGCCAGGTTACTGGAAGTGCTGGGCAAGGATGACCGTAGCACTACTGAAGTGTTTGCTGAGCTGCCTGACAGTGTCAACACGCCGGAGTTGAACGTCATGATGGAGGAAGGCGAGCCGCCGGTCTTCATCAACAAGCTGCTGGAGAGTGCACACTTTGAGGGCGCCAGTATTTCAACCATAGACGGCCTGCGAGCAGACTACGAAGATGGCTGGGGTCTGGTACGCGCCTCGAATACCACGCCGGTACTGGTGTTGCGCTTTGAAGCAGATGATGATGCCGCGCTGGCACGCATCACAGAGGATTTCAGACGCGTCATGTTGCAGGTGAACCCGGACCTGTCTCTGCCATTCTGAGTGCAGATTTGTTACTTTACTGTTTTTAACCCTACAGCTTTCTCCGATTAACTGACTCTTGCCGCCAAAAGCGCTGCTACATGCCATGTCCCTGACACAACAATCTGCACAAAATGTTGCGCACG
>JAOUCV010000054.1 GCA_029859555.1 Gammaproteobacteria bacterium | reverse complement strand
GCTGGCTTTGGAGTTGCTGGTAACGTGGCTTCAGTACCTCCGCATAGGCGAGCGTGTCCCATAGCGCCTTGCCGGGCTTCTGCGGGGTTATTATCAGGGACACCTGCCGGGCGTCGATCTGCGCTCTCGTGGGGGTCTTTAGATGTTGATTCAGCTTGATATTTTCAGAGTGCTTGTAAGGGATATGCATGCTTTTTGCCTTGACCTGTTAACGCAAAACGCTGATGATATCGCGCTTGCTGTGTTTCTGATACTGCTGTTTCCTTGAAATTCAGGGGGATGGGCAATTTTCAAGGTCTGCTGGCCTGTTTTATACGTGAAACCGGCGTGCACGGTCACGGTCAAACAGATCTTCACTGTTTCCACACTATTTAAAAAATGATTATGAAAGACACAGATAAAAAACGTGTGCTGCGGGAAATGTTGTTTGCCCGCCGCTTTGAAGAGCGCTGCTATGAGGCCTATGTCGAACGTAACATCGGCGGTTTCCTGCATCTCTATCCGGGTGAGGAAGCCTGTGCCTTTGGTGTGCTGGAGGCGGCAAAGCCCGGACATGATTATGTGATTACCAGCTATCGTGATCATGTACATGCGATCAAGTCGGGTTCCGATCCCAAAAAAGTCATGGCCGAGTTATTTGCCAAGGAGACCGGTGTCAGCAAGGGGCGCGGTGGTTCCATGCATATATTCGATGTTGCCAACCGTTTCATGGGCGGTTATGCGCTGGTCGGCGGGCCTTTTCCACTGGCTGCCGGAATTGCCAAGGGTATCCAGATGCAGGGCGGTGATGAAATCTGTATCTGTTTTCTGGGTGATGCGGCCAACAACCAGGGCACTTTTCATGAATCCCTGAACATGGCCAAGATCTGGAATCTGCCGGTGCTGTATGTGTGTGAAAACAACCTCTACGGCATTGGTACCCGCATTGACCGGTCAACGGCAGTGATTGACCAGTACAAACGTGTGTCCGGTTATAACATTCCGTCAGCGCAGGAAGACGGCCAGGACTTTGACAAGGTGTTCACGGCGGCAAGCAAGGCGATCAAGCATGTGCGCGGCGGTAACGGCCCGTATTTTCTTGAGCTGATGACCTACCGTTACCGTGGACATTCAATGTCGGACTCCAACGCCTACCGTGCGAAAACAGAAGAACGTATGTGGAGTGATCGCGACCCGGTCATCATGTTACGCGACCGCCTGATTGTATCGGGTGCTCTGACACTGGATGAATACAAGGAAATGGATACCGCTATCCTGGACGAAATTGAAGATGAGGTTATCCGTTATGCGACCGAGTCATCCGAACCGCCAGTGTCTGAAGTGGAGCGCTTTGTACTGGCGGATAATGACCCCTGGGTCAAGGGCGGGGTAAAGTAATGGCTGACATCATGATGTGGGAAGCGATCATGCGTGCGCATGATGAAGAGATGGCCAATGACCCGATGGTCATTGCCATGGGTGAGGATATCGGTGTGGTTGGTGGCACCTACAAGGCGACCACCGGCCTGTATGACAAGTATGGAGAGCAGCGTGTTATCGACACGCCAATTTCCGAAAACGGCTATACCGGCCTGGGTATAGGCGCCTCCTTTCTGGGAGTGCGTCCGATTATAGAAATCATGTCAGTGAACTTTGCCTGGCTCGCCATGGACCAGATTTTTAATACGGCTGCCAAGGTGCGTTACATGTCCGGCGGTCAGTTGCAGGCGCCGGTGGTGATTCGTTCACCCGGCGGTACCGCACACCAGCTCGGTTCACAGCATTCGGCACGCATGGAGAAAGTGTTCATGGGTATTGCCGGTCTGCGTGTGGTAACACCTTCCAGTCCGCGCCAGGCCTATGGCCTGCTGAAGTCGGCAGTACGTTGCAACGACCCTGTTTTTATTAATGAACATGAGTTGATGTACAACATGCGCGGTGATGTGCCGGAAGATGAATACTTTCATCCGCTGGAAGGTTCCGAGATTACCCGCGAGGGCAGGGATGTCACCCTGTTTGGCTATAATATTTCGGTGCACTGGTGTTTGAAGGCAGCCGAACTGCTGTCAAAACACCATGGCATTGAAGCAGAAGTTGTCGACCTGTTTACACTCAGCCCGCTGGACCGTGAAGGTATCCGCAACTCGGTCAGCAAAACCCACCGTGCCGTAATTGTAGAAGAAGCGGAGCCGGCAGTTGGTGTGGGTGCAGAGGTAATGGCTGTTATTAATGAAGAATGTTTCTTTGAACTGGATGCTGCACCCATGCGTGTTTCTGCGCTGAATGTGCCAATTCCCTATAACCATGCCATGGAGAAAGCTGCGCTGCCCGATGAGAATAATGTCGTCGAGGCAGTGCGCAACATGTTTGGTGTCTGACGTACGCAAAGAGTCGAAATTTTAATGTCTGAACCTTATGTAATAAAAATGCCGCAACTCTCCGATACCATGACGGAGGGCGTGCTTGTCAGTTGGGAAAAGAATATTGGTGATGCCGTCAAGCGCGGCGATATTGTCGCCACGGTTGAGACCGACAAGGCGGTCATGGATGTGGAGGTTTTTCGGGACGGTTTTCTCTCCGGCCCGATAGCCGCGATTGATGCGGTAGTTGAAGTTACCCATCCAATTGCCTACCTGGTGGAGTCACAGGATGATGTGGTGCAGGGTGAAGCCGGGCAATCGGCACAGCCGGCAGCGGCCGCAACACCTGCTACCCCGGCACCGGCAGCCGGCAAACCGGCACTTGCCCCAAAAGCAGCACCGACTTCAAGGCCGCAGGGCAGCAAGGCGTCGCCACTGGCACGCAAGCTGGCCGCACAACAGGGTGTGGATATTGACCGCTTGAGCGGCTCCGGACCGGGCGGCGTGGTGATATCAAATGATGTGCAGCGTGCTCCGGCGCCGTTCGAAGTTGCCGTTGCGGGTGACGGGCGCCCGATGAAATCGATGGAAAAGGCGATTTCCCGCGCCATGGCATCATCCATTTCCATGCCGACATTTCGCGTCAGTTCGCATATACGCCTGGAATCACTAATGGGTGCGGCAAAGTCTGCCGGCGTATCGGTTACGGTAGCCGTTGCCAAGGCCTGTGGCCTGGCGATGCTGCAACACCCGAAGATGAACTGGTGTTACCAGCCGGATGACAAGTTGATAGAGCGCAGTCAGGCCGATATTGGTATGGCAGTGGCGGCTGATGACGGTGGCCTGGTGGTACCGATTCTGCGTGGTTGTGAATCTCGCGAGTTGTCAGAGCTGAACGGTGACTGGAAAGACCTGGTGGCACGCGCGCGCACCCGTCATCTCAACCCGGAAGAATTTACCGGTGCCACGTTCCAGATTTCCAACATGGGTATGTTTGGCGTCAGTTATTTCGATGCCATTGCCACGCCGGGTCTGGCAGCGATCCTGGCAATATCTTCCAATACCGGGAACGGCAGTGCCTTTACCATTACCGCCGATCACCGCGTCATCAACGGCGCCGATGTTGCGAATTTCCTGCAAACACTGAAAACCCTGATCGAACAGCCGTCAGACTGGATGGGGCCGGGTGCCTCGGCCATACCGGACGGTGACTGGGACTACGATGTCGTTGTGATCGGCGGTGGTCCGGGCGGTGAAGACTGCGCGCGTGACCTGGTTGCTCACAAGCTGAAGGTTGCCCTTGTAAACGATTCACCGTTTCCGGGTGGTGAGTGCCTGTGGCGTGGCTGTATCCCGTCCAAGGCATGGCGTGCCGCGGCGGATCGTATGCGCGACCGCGCCGAAGATGCGCACCTGGGTGTGACCGGAACCAACAGGGCCAGGCTGGTGTGGAAAGACCTTGAGGCACATCGTAAGAGCGTACTGGAAACGCGCGGTGGCATGGCGCTGAAGACCGATAAGGGTGTGCGCATTGATTACCTGCAGGGTTTTGGCCAGTTTGTTGATGCCCATACCGTGGCGGTCAATACAAGCACCAACCATGATGATCCACACACGCGTGCCGGCCTGCCGACGGAAAAGGCCAGCAAGACAATCAGCTTTGGTTTGCGGTGGTCGCGACCGGTGCGCCGCCCTTTGTGCCGCCAATCCCGGGTGCGCAGGAAGCCGTTGAAAACGGTGGTATCCTGACGTCTGACACGGTGTGGGCGCTGCCGGCACCGCCAAAGAAACTGGCCGTTATCGGCGCCGGTGCAATTGGCGTGGAGATGGCACAGATTTTTCAGGACTTCGGTTGCAAGGTCACCTTGCTGGAGGCGCAAGAGCGTATTCTTGCCGAGGTCGAGCCGGAGATCGCGAGGACGCTGTCCG
Organism: Gammaproteobacteria bacterium; assembly: GCA_029859555.1. Taxonomy (GTDB): domain Bacteria; phylum Pseudomonadota; class Gammaproteobacteria; order UBA9214; family UBA9214; genus UBA9214. Next base: position 5,625 of record JAOUCV010000054.1, on the reverse strand, counting down.
CCATTCTGGACGACGAACCACGTCTGGATGTGCATACCTCGGCAGCCGTTAATAAAATCAGCGGCGAGCCGGGTGCAATGAAACTTGCCTACACTGACAGTGAAGGCAAGAAGCGTAACCTCACCGTTGACTACGTGATCATGGCAACCGGCAAGCGGCCGGTGCTGGATGGCCTGAATCTCGAGGCTGCCGGGGTGGCCAGTGATCGCAGTATTATCGGTGCCGACAGTCGTTGTCGTACCAACGTAGCGCACATCTTTGCCGTTGGTGATGTCATCGGCGGCCTGATGCTGGCCCATACGGCAGCACAACAGGGGCGGGTGACCGCTGCCACTATCCTGGGTGAAAACATGCGCTATGACCAGGACAAGGATTGCGGTGTTATTTTCTCGCGCCCGCAGGCGGCTTTTGTCGGGGTGTCAGTGGAGCAGGCGAAGGCCAGCGGTATTGATGCGGTGGAGGTGAAGGTGCCCATGAATATCGATGCCAAGGCGATGATCAACAATGAAACGCATGGCATGATCAAGATTGTCGCAGACAAGGCCACGCAGCGCGTCATCGGTGTACATTTCCTGGCCGACCATGCGGACACGCTGATCGGTGAGGCGGTGATGATGGTGTCTGCCAACATGACGCTGGAGCAGGTCGGTGAAGCGATTCATCCGCATCCGACCCAGACAGAATTGTTTGGTGATATGGCGCGCCGTTTGCTGTCACGCCTGCGTCGCAGCCGGAAAAAGGCAAAAGCCTGATTTTTGCCGCAGCCTGATGGCAGGCTGCGGCTTTTCAAATATTGTGGGTAAACAAAAGTCTTTCTCTTCCATGCCTGGATTCGGGTGCATCGGCAGAGGACGCTAACAGGGTTATCGTTAAAAATGTCTGATATAAAGAAAGTAGTACTCGCCTATTCGGGCGGTCTTGATACCTCCATCATTCTCAAGTGGCTGGAAGAAACCTACGGCTGCGAGGTGGTGACTTTTACTGCCGATGTTGGCCAGGGCGAGGAGATCGAGCCGGCGCGTGCCAAGGCCCGGGCCATGGGCATCAAGGAAATCTATATAGAAGATCTTACCGGGGAATTTGCGCGTGACTATGTATTTCCCATGCTGCGCGCAAATGCCATATACGAAGGTGAATACCTGCTGGGTACCTCGATTGCGCGCCCCCTGATTGCGCGACGACTGGTTGAAATTGCTGCTGAAACCGGTGCTGATGCGATTGCACATGGTGCGACCGGCAAGGGTAATGACCAGGTGCGGTTTGAACTTGGCGCCTACGCGTTGAACCCGGATATAAAGATTATTGCGCCGTGGCGTGAGTGGGACCTGACTTCGCGCGAGACCCTGATGGCCTATGCCGAAAAACATGGTATCCCGGTAGAGAATAAACAGGGAGAAAAATCACCCTATTCCATGGATGCCAACTCGCTGCATATATCCTACGAAGGTGGCATCCTCGAAGACCCCTGGGCAGAGCCGGAAGAGGATATGTGGCTGTGGACCGTCTCGCCGGAAAATGCGCCTGACAAGGCGACTTATGTCGAGATTACTTTTGAACGTGGCGATGCCGTTGCCATTGACGGTAAAGCACAATCTCCTGCGGAAATCATGGAGGCGCTTAACAAGCTTGGCGGAGACAACGGTGTTGGCCGTTCCGATATTGTCGAGAACCGTTATGTCGGTATGAAGTCGCGCGGCTGTTATGAAACGCCGGCCGGAACCATTCTGCTGAAGGCGCATCGCGCCATGGAATCCCTGACGCTGGACCGTGAGGCGGCACATCTGAAGGATGAATTAATGCCGCGTTATGCCACGCTGGTGTATAACGGTTACTGGTGGAGTCCCGAGCGCGAGCTGTTGCAGCAATTGATTGATGCATCACAGCAGCATGTTAACGGCGCGGTACGACTGAAACTCTACAAGGGTAGCGTTACAGTCGTCGGCAGAATGTCGGATAGCGACAGCCTGTTTGATGAGCGCATAGCCACCTTTGAAGATGATGCCGGCGCCTATAACCAGAAAGACGCGGAAGGTTTTATCAAGCTGAATGCACTGCGTATGCGCATTGCCGGCCACCGCAAGCAGGCCAGCTAGCGGCGAGAAAGACACCAGGGTAACAATCTATGCGATTACTACACACTATGCTCCGGGTCGGTGATCTTGAGGCCTCCATCCAGTTTTATACGCATGTGCTGGGAATGCAGGAACTACGTCGCAAGGACTATCCGGAGGGCGAATTTACCCTGGCCTTTGTCGGTTACGGTGATGAGACGGAAAATACAGTCATAGAACTTACCTGTAACTGGGGAACCGACAATTATGAGGTCGGTGACGGTTTTGGCCATATCGCAATCGAGGTTGATGATGTCTACGCGGCAGTGGCAGAAGTAAAGGTGCGTGGCGGCAAGGTGATCCGTGAGGCCGGCCCGATGAATGCCGGCACAACCATCATTGCCTTTGTTGAGGACCCGGACGGTTACCAGGTCGAATTGCTGGGCAGCAAGCCCCGCTCCTAGTCGCTGGCAACGGCAGTTACTCGCGGCTGGACTGTTTTTGCAGGTGCGCTATCTCAACTGCTGTGATTTACCAGGCGCAGCGGTGACACTGTCGCATTCAAACTGTATTCTCGTTCTGGACCAGGTCACTGCCGGTTCAGGATCTATTCTTTCAAGGTCATGGTGATGTTGCCATCTTCGATCTGGATGTTTTCCACGCCGTCGGCAAAGGCTTTCCAGAATCCGGCTTCATTACCGTAGTAATCGATCAGGTCAATATTCTTCATGCCGCCCAGCCAGGCATTGGGTATCGGTACACCCATGACACTGACACCCTTGAGCACCGCGATTGGCCGGTTGTCACGGTAGGCCAGCTCCATGCCGGCGCGAACCTTCAAAATCTGTCCACCCATGATCGGGAAATCTTCATCAACCGGGATCAGTAATTTCGCGCTCATCAGGTTCTCTGACAGATCAATGGCCATTTTTTTTGCCATGTCAGTATTTTTTGCCAGCAAGCCGTTGAGTTCGCGTTCCGACATGGTGATGCTGCGGCTGGCACCGATTTCACTATAGGCCTCGGGTTCCAGGACTCCGTTGTCAGGGTCTTTTACATTCTGATTATTCTTGCCGCTGCTGGTACGACGTGATTGCATCATATCGAGCCGTTCCAGCTTCTCGGTCAGGACCTGCTCCTCACTGGCGGACAGCTGAACCGGTTTGAATTCAGCCGGAAAGATATAGGAACGTACAACCCAGAAGGTGAGGGCGGCTGTCACGATGATGGTGACCAGCACGATCAGGAATATTTTCAGACCGCTGCTGCGCTTGCCGGGTTCGTTCAAGGTGGTATCGGTTTGCATACCTGAATAGTGGCTGAAAAAGCCGGGACAGTAAACCGTCTGCCGGAGAATTCGCGCCGGTTTCAGGGGTGCGTTGATTTTGAACTATACTAATCGCTTGTTGTTTGCCGGGAGGGCATCATTATGCGGTGGAAAGGGGGGCGCAGGAGCGCCAATGTAGAGGACCGGCGTGGCAGTCGGGTGCGTGGTGGCAGGGCCTTCAAGGGCGGCGTAGGGACCATTGTCATTACCCTGGCACTGGCCTATTTCCTGGGGATTGATCCGCAGGTTTTGCTGCAATTGCAGCAGGGTGGGGCGCCGGAGGTGGTTGAGACTGACTATCAACCTACCGCGGAGGAACAGCAGCAGGCCGATTTTGTTGCTGTGGTGCTGGCGGACACCGAGGATACCTGGGGTGAGATCTTCCGCGAGGCCGGTTATGAGTACGAAGAGCCAAACCTGGTGCTGTTTAGTGGCTCGGTGAGTTCTGCCTGTGGAATGGCAAGTGCCGCCATGGGGCCTTTTTACTGTCCGGCAGACAAAAAGGTCTACATTGATCTTTCCTTTTTCAGTGATTTAAAAAGTCGACACGGTGCACCGGGTGATTTTGCGCAGGCTTATGTGATTGCGCACGAGGTTGGCCACCATGTGCAGAACCTGCTGGGAACCAGCAGCAAGGTCAGGTCGGCACAAAGTGGTGTTGGCAAGGAAGCCGGCAATGCCCTGTCAGTCAAGCTGGAACTGCAGGCAGACTGTTTTGCCGGGCTCTGGGGTAATCATGCGGACCGCAGCCGTCAGGTGCTGGAGCGGGGCGATATCGAAGAAGCGCTCGGTGCGGCAGCGGCGATTGGTGATGACCGCCTGCAAAAGCAGGCACAGGGCTACGTGGTGCCGGAATCATTTACGCATGGCAGTTCCGAGCAACGCGTACACTGGTTCAAACGGGGAATTGAAAGTGGCGATGTCAGTCACTGCGATACATTTGATTCCTGATTCCTGCGGCGCAGTACCCGGCATACCGGGTTATTAAAAAAACAAACAGGATTTAGCTTAATGAAGTTTCTTACACTTGAAGACGGGCAGCTGGGTGTGCTTTATGACGGAGTGGTGATTGATGTGGTCGCGGCAGCACAGTTCCTGTCTGTGGCCACGCCTGCCACAAGCCTTGAGGCGCTGGTAAGTGCCGGTGACAGTGCTGCCGGGGAAGTCTTCAGGTTGGCGCAACAGGCGCTGCAGGAAGGCTGTGCCAGCAGACCCTTTGGTGAGGTAAAGCCGATGGCACCGCTTCCCGTGCCGCGACGAAATATTCTGTGCCTGGGGAAAAATTACCTTGAGCATGCACAGGAACTGGCACCAAAGATGAAGACTTCGGGAGAGGCGCCGCGGCAACCGATTTTCTTTACCAAGGCTGGCAGCGCGGTGATTGCCCCGGGTGAAGCAATCCCCGCCTGGCAGAAGTATACGCAGAAACTCGATTATGAGGCGGAGCTGGCCCTGGTCATTGGTCGGAACGGGCGTGATATTGCGCCCGCAGATGCATGGAATTATGTGTTCGGCTATACCGCGATCAACGATATTTCCGCGCGTGATTTGCAGAAGGGCCACCATCAATGGTTCCGTGCAAAAAGCCTCGACGGTTTTGCGCCGATGGGTCCGGTGGTGGTGCACCATAGTGTTATGCCGGCACCGGCAGACATTGAGGTGAAGTGTTTCGTCAATGGTGAGCAACGTCAGGGCGCCACGTTTGACCAGCTGATTTTTGATGTGCCTGCGATAATTTCTGTGTTGTCAGCGGGTATGACCTTGCAGGCCGGTGACATTATTGCGACCGGCACTCCCGGTGGCGTGGGGATGGGATTTACACCGCCCAAATACCTGCAACCCGGTGATGAAGTAGTAGTGGATATCAGCGGTGTTGGTGAGCTGCGCAACCCGGTGATTGAATAACAAACATCCTGCAGTCTGCTGAAAATCGTGTATTGTTGCTGCCAGTCTGACAAGTAAAGTATCTCGCGCATGGAAACCCATACAGTCGCAACCGTTGACTATGTCATTGCCTTGCTCTACGTACTGGCAACCGCCGGTTTTGGTGTCTGGTTTGTCCGGCGCAGCAATACCATGGAAGGTTTTACGCTGGCCGGCAAGCTGATTCCGGGCTGGGCTATCGGCCTTTCGCTGCTGGCTACCTATCTCAGCAGTATCAGTTTTCTTGCCAATCCCGGTAAAAGTTACGCCTCTGACTGGCGGCCTTTCGTGTTCTCGCTTACTTTGCCCATTGCCATTATTGTT
>JAOUCV010000353.1 GCA_029859555.1 Gammaproteobacteria bacterium | reverse complement strand
GCCGAGATGGATGCGCGTAAGGCTGAGTTCAAGAAGGCTTCTGATGCCCGTCGCGCCGAGTTCGACGCAGCTCGCAAGGCTCGCTTTCAGGGAATATCCAACAAGGTTGAAGAAACCAAGGTAGAAGCTGACACGGGTGCGTAAGTACCAGTAAAGCTTTAGCCGGTACCCTGGTATCGGCAAGTAAAAAGGGGTGTGCGGGTAACCGCGCACCCCTTTTTTTATGGGTGTCTCTGGGCCACACTACACAGATTGAGACATGCGTCCTGCAGGAGCGGATGATATCCGTGAAAATAGCAGTACTGCATGCGTAGCTGGAACCCGCTCTCGCCGGGAGTCAATAACAATGGCCACAAGGAAAACCCATGGGTAAATTACTGAAATTTCTTCTCGGACTGGTTGTACTGCTGGTCGTTCTGGTGGTGATTGCTGCGGTTGTATTGCCGATGGTGATTGATCCCAATGATTATAAGGAGGAGATTGCGGCAAGCGTAGAAAAGCAGACTGGCCGCAAGCTGAGTATCGAAGGCGATATGGCGCTGTCGGTATTCCCGTGGCTGGGGCTGGATATCGGGCCGACGCAGCTCAGTAATGCAGAAGGCTTTGCTGCCCCCTACATGGCGCGTATGGAAGCGGTGGAGGTGCGGGTCAAGTTGCTGCCGTTGCTGCGCAAAAAACTGGAAGTGAACACGGTCAGGCTCGATGGTCTGCGCTTGAACCTGGGCAAGAACAAGCAGGGGGAGACCAACTGGGCGGATATTACGGCACAGCTTGAAACGGCCGACACCCCGGCGGAGAAGCCTGCAGGTGGCGGTGACAGCAGCGGTACCGCATCCAGCGGCAAGTCGCTGGAGCGTTTCGAGATAGGCGGCATTGAGGTCAGCGATGCGCAGTTGCGCTGGGATGACCGCTCCACTGATGCCGTGTATGAAGTGAATGAACTGTCCTTTACGACCGGCTCCATTGAGCCGGATGAGGCCTTTGCTCTTGAGCTGCGTTTCCAGGTGGCGGTCAGCCAGCCGGTTGTACGCGGGCAATTTGAACTGACCGGTGACATCCTGCTGGCAGAGGCCATGGATGCGGTCACAGTCACGGCGGCAACGCTTGGCGTAAATCTCGACGGTGACGGTGTGCCCGGGGGGCAGCTGGAAGCGGCGATGACTACCGATTTAAAGCTGGACCTTGCCGCACAGACACTGTCGCTGTCCGGCCTGGCGCTCAAGGCGCTGGGGCTGAACGTGACAGGTCAGTTGCAGGGTACGGCTATCAGCAGCGACGATCCGCGCTTCAAGGGTACCCTGGACATTGCAGAATTCTCGCCTCGCGAGTTGCTGCAGGCGCTCGGGCAGGAGGCCCCGCAGACGGCGGACCCGGCGGTACTTGGCAAGGCAGCTGCAAGCCTGACGTGGGATGCCTCGTTACAGCATTTTGCGGCCACGGTACTGACTGTGCAGCTGGATGATTCGCAGCTGCAGGGCGATGCGCGGGTCGAGCAGTTCGATGCGCCGGCGATCAAGCTGACGGCGATGCTCGACCGGTTTAACCTTGACCGTTATACACCCCCACCGGCACCGGCTGATACGGCGCCGGTAAAAGCTGGCAACAAGGCTGCCGCAAACACAGCTGCGTCCGCTGAGCCTGAGTTGCCGCTGGATACCCTGCGTGCCCTGAATCTCGACGTGCAGCTGGGTGTCGGTGAGTTGCAGGCATCCGGTCTGCGTAGCAGTGATATTAAAGTTCAGCTGAAGGCAAAAGACGGCGTGCTCAATGTTAAGCCGTTCAATGCGAAGTTATATGGTGGCGCGGTGCAGGCAGATGCCAGCCTGGATGTGCGCAAGAATACGCCACGCTTCTCGGTGAATGAAAACCTGACCGGCGTACAGGCCGGTCCCCTGCTCAAGGATCTCACCGGCAAGGAGCAGATACTGGGTACCGCCAACGTCAACGCAAAGCTGGCGGGTGTCGGTCTGTCGTCTGCGAAAATCAAGCAGACGCTCACAGGTACAGCGGGTTTTGAATTTACCGATGGCGCTGTCAAGGGTGTGAACATTGCGTCGCTGATTCGCAGTGCACGGGCAAAGATCAAGGGTGAACCGGCACCGGAGCAGACCGGGCCGAACCAGACCGATTTTGCCCTCATGAAAGGCTCGGCAAAAATCACCAATGGCAAGGTCGTCAATGATGACCTGTTGATGAAATCGCCGCTGCTGCGCATTACCGGTGCCGGCACGGTCAGCCTGCCGCAGGAAACGATCGATTACACCCTGACCACCAAGTTTGTCGGTTCCCTGAAGGGGCAGGGTGGCGAAGGCATGGAAGAGCTTGAAGGCCTGTCGATACCGGTGCATGTGGGTGGCACCTTCAGCAAGCCCACCTATGCACCGGACCTCGCGGCCGTGCTGAGTGATGCGGCGAAGGCTGAAGTGGAGAAAAAGGTGGAGAAAGAGAAAAAGAAACTGCAGAAAAAACTGGGTGATGATCTGACCGACAAGCTGTTAAAGGATATTTTCAAATAGTGTCGTTGCGTGGCCCGGTGCACGCCCCGGGTGTTGGTGAAGCTTGTCTACGGCAGTTATGCTTCGGTCTGTTGCTGCTGCCGTGCCTGGTGCAGGCGGGTAGCATTCAGGATTCGAGTGTCAGCCGCGAAGGTGATATCTACAGTCTCTCGGTTACTGCCCGCATCGAAGCACCGCCGGCGCGGGCGTACCGCTCGATTACCGATTTTTCCAATCTCGCGGCCATCAACCCCTCTATCGAAGAAAGTACCGTGCTGGAAAGCCAGGGTAACCGCCGCCGCGTTCACACGGTCATCAGGGTCTGCATCCTGGTTTTTTGCAAGCGGGTGCAGCAGGTACAGGATGTCACGCTGGTCGATTCGGATACCGTGGTGGC
>JAOUCV010000352.1 GCA_029859555.1 Gammaproteobacteria bacterium | reverse complement strand
GTGACCGTCGATCCGGATCAGTCCTTACTGTTTGACCCGCAACAGTTACTCAAACTGGCTGCCTACCGCATGCCATTCGGCAAATACGCCAACCGGCTGCTGATCGATCTGCCCGAACCCTACGTCGTCTGGTTTGCCAACGAAGGCTTCCCCAAGGGGGAACTGGGCAACCTGTTGCGCATTGTGCACGAAATTAAAATTAACGGACTGGAATACCTGTTCGATCCACTCAGAAAGCGCTGAATCAAAAGTCGCCTAACGCTTAGAGGGATTTGCCATCGAGGATTTTTGTCTCAACGGCAAGAATGGGTCGGTAGCCGCAGCTTCCGGCCATTCGATCCCGGGACACACCTACCCGGCAACTTTGGCAGCAGCCTCTTTTGCGATTGATGTTGTATGCTCCAGCAACGGCCTTAAAGATGCTTTTGCCTGTATAAATGCCTTATTGAATTCATCGAGTGCTTCCGAGCGTTTTTTCATCTCGGTTTTCCCTGAGTTCTTAATTATGTGAAGCATGTAATGATGCTCACGTTCATCAAGGCTTGCGCCATTGACTTCCGTTGGATTCGAGTCTGTGCGTTGATGTGCAAATGCATTTCTGTAGGAAATGACGCTATGCAATGAATTCTGGTCGATTTTGCAATCACATTCTTGAGATATAGCCATCACAACCTTGATTTTTGCACCCAGGGAGAGAATGGAGCTATCAAGCATGATCTGCCAGAAAAACAAATACGCATCATTTCTTGGGCACGTAAAGTTTGTAATAATTTGATCGAGTAAGTTTTCTATATGTGCCGTACTATCGACTACGTCATTTATGTCATTTGAAAGCTTCATACAGCATCCACACCTTTTCTGTTTACCTGAATTGCTATTAAGCAGTTGCTTCATCCAATTTTTGTGGGCGTGAATCTTACCTTAAATAAAAAAACCGGGGCCAGACTCAATTTTCTGCGGCAATTCCAGTCTGACCCGTATTCTATTGCCCTTGGTAACCCGCTCCTTGTGCATGTGGGCTATGCTTTCTTAACGGATATAATTGGTCAAACTCCATATGGCGCGTTGGCTCATCATCGCAGGTTCAATAATTCTGGTCTTGGGACTGACCCTCCAGTTCGCCCCCTGGTTGCTGAACTGGTTCGGCAAACTGCCGGGCGATATCCGTATCGAGAGTGGACGCAGCAGGATCTTCATCCCTATTACATCGATGATCATCGTTAGCGTCATTGTCACGCTGCTGATCAATATCTTCAGGCGCTGACCGGGATCAAGGGGTCGGTGACAAATGATCCCAATCCCGTGCCGCTACCCTGCTATCCCCCGGTTTAAGAAAATCAGGCCCTTCGCCGATTAGAACACCAATCGATTATGTCGGACCTATTCAAACAGCAACATCCCGCCAGGACCATGGCAGCCATCGTGTGCATGCTGCTGTTTCTTGCCTGCCTGGGACTCTTTGCCTGGGCATCGAACCTGGGTGCAGCGGTAACCGGACCGGTTCATATCACTGCCAACGCAACGCGTATCCTGGTTACGCTCAATGGTGAACTCCTGGTGCTCGATTCAAGCGGCGCATTGCAGGAACGGCGTTCACTGGAAGTCCTTGGTATCGATCCCTACCCCATAGACCTTCGCTGGCAAGATGACAGCACCCTGCTGGTAGCCACGCAACGTCCAGCCGGTTTGCATGTCTGCAATTACCCGACGTGGCAATGCCGGGCCATCGAAAACCCGCTGTTTGAACACCTGAACCGCCAGATCAAAGTGCTGCCGGATCCATCTGGCGAGGGCTTTTTTATCAGCGATACCGGCGGGGGGCGGCTGTACTGGCTGTCCACAGACGGCCGGAATTCCCACGAACTCTCGGCTGCGAGAGGGTTCAACACCGTCAATGATATTGCGCTCGATGACAAGCAGCGTTTGTGGGCAGCAGACTCCGGTAACCGCCGCATCGTCATACTCCAGGCTGACGCCAACGGTGAATGGGGTATAACCGGAGAGTTGAGCGCCAAATCCGCTCCGGCCCGTCCCGATGCTGACTGGCCAATGATGATTGCCCTGTCAGCGGATGGAAATGCGTGGGTGGTGCAGCCGGATGCGACGGGACACCGTGCCGACCTGTTGCTCTATGACGCGCAACTCGGCGTGCAAGCGCTTATCGACTTGCCCGATGATGCAGATCCGACAGATGTGGTTCGCTCAGGCAAGTCCATGCTGGTTACCGATAGGGACAACTTCCGGATTATGCGTGTCGATATCCAGTCCCATGCCGTGTCTGACTTTGGCAGTCATCGGCTGCGGGCGATACTTGACGCGGCGGCAAGAGAACGAGCAGACGCCGACAGCATGACAGATCTCGCCCTTGCGGGGATGGTTGTGTTCGGCGTACTGATGGTTGCGCTGGCGTTCTGGGCAACACCCAAAGGACAGCGATTTACGCAAGGACCAAAGGTGCCGACGCTGGAGGCAACTGCAGGGGTCAAGCCACCCAGCAGCAGTCTGCACTGGCTGGTGCGTGACCCCAAAACCGGGAAATTCCTGCGCAGCCTGGGTCGGATGCTGCTGGTTACCACGGCTGCTATGCTGTGTTTAATGGTTTACACCGGGTACTTTATTAACGGGCTGATGGACGGCGAGACAGCCCAACAAGCAGTCAGCTGCGTCACAGGCGTCACCGAGATGCTGGTCGTTCTCGGCATTCTGGTCCTCGGCGCTCCGATGCTTGGCTATCTGGGGTTACGGCAGATGCGCAACAGGCTTGGCAGCGACGGGCATAACCTGCACGTTCAACTGTACGACGGACAACGCCTGGTGCTGGATCCTGCCAGACTGGTCTACACCAAACGGATTCTGGCTTACGGAAAGCACCTGTTCCCGATCCAGACCGGCAATCGC
>JAOUCV010000351.1 GCA_029859555.1 Gammaproteobacteria bacterium | reverse complement strand
TGGTTTCATGTAATACCCCTGATGTTGGTCTGCTTAATGGGTATTTGTACGCCATGACAAGTGATAAAGCATTGACAATTCGCAATCTGGCGTTGGTCTGAGCTGTGTTGTGGTTTTGCGATATAGCTGATGTTGACGGGTGTCGACCTTTATCAAGGTCTCACCGTACGCTGCCGGCTGGCATATCAGGTTTGATCCGAATCAAGTACTCTGCCCCCTTGAACATCGATTCCGGGGGCGGTGATGATGGGTGTCTGGTCTCAGGCCAAGGAACTGGCAGCACAAACGCACAGTGATCGAAATCGATACGTCGATTTTCTTCGTGCTGTGTCAATTCTGATGGTGATCACCGGCCACTGGCTGATTGTTGCTCTTTATTACCATGCCGGCTCGCTAACCGCGGGTGATCTGCTCGTAATCCAGCCCAATATGCAGTGGTTGACCTGGCTATTCCAGGTCATGCCGATATTCTTCATTGTGGGTGGTTTCGCCAATGCTGTCTCGCTGGAAAGCGCACGTCGACGGGGGATTGGTTATACGGGTTGGTTGGCTGTGCGCCTTAATCGCCTCGTTACACCGCTGCTTGTCTTGTTGCTGGGTTGGGCATTACTCGCGGCTATATTGTATTTTTCAGGCGTCAGTGGCGATATTACCCGGCTCGCGTCCCGGGCTGCACTGATCCCAACCTGGTTTCTTGCAATCTATATCATGGTGGTCGTACTTGCCCCGGCAACCTATATCATGTGGCGACGCTGGGGTTTTGTTTCATTTTGGGCACTTGCGGCGGTCGGCATACTCGTCGATATTGCCTATTTCGCGGCCGACCTTCAATGGATGGGCTGGAGTAATTATTTCTGGATCTGGCTCTCTGTTCACCAACTTGGATATGCCTGGCGAGATGGGCGCATGGGCAGTCCGGCACAGCTTTTGACTTACTCGGTGTTCGGCTTGCTGCTGCTGGGGTTGCTGGTTTCCAAAGGGCCATATCCTTTCGCGATGGTGGGATCACCGGACGAGGGCTTGAGTAACTCACTACCGCCGAAAATCACCTTGCTGATACTCGGCATTTCCCAGTTCGGCTTGCTGCTGGCAATTGAAGGTCCGATGCGACGTATGTTGTCCGGTATTCGTATCTGGACTGCAACGGTACTGATCAACAGCATGATCATGACCCTTTATCTCTGGCATATTACTGTCATGGTAATCATCGTTGCACTGGCTTATCTGGCAGGGGGTCTGGGACTGGGACTGGAACCCGGGAGTGCCGACTGGTGGGTTACCCGACCGGTATGGATAGCGGTTCTGTATGCAGTGTTATTGCCGGTAACCTTGCTGCTCTCGCCGCTCGAGAGGCGCGCACGCGCTGCTGGCGCAGCAACTCCAACGGCAGTACGGCTGGTCGGTGGTGCCGTACTTCTTTGTCTTGGCGTTGCGCTACTGGCACGTTTTGGATTCGGCAGTGCTCCGTTGCCGAGGCTTGATATTGCTGCATTCCTGATGGTTGTTACAGGTGCTGCAATCAGTGGTTTACTACCCGGGTTTAAATAAGTTCAGAAGAACGGGTTGCCTACTGGAGATTTGGAAAATGTATCACATGACATATTTCCACCTGCTTATGCCTGCTCGATTTGTAATGCGTGCTGTTATGTCTTTGCATGCTGCCGGGATACTGTTGTTTTTCCTGTGCGTGCTATTTGTATCCGCAGCGCAGAGTGATACCCCTTCAATCGCTCATTTTCGTGCGCTTGCCGATCAGCATCCGGATAAAACCGGGGTGTATGTGCTCGAAAAGGGCGAGGAATCACTGTTGGCCCGTGCCTGGCTCACTGACAACGCCAGCCGCACAATTGATATTCAATATTTTATCTGGAGCACGGATAACATTGGCACACTGGCAAGTGAGTCCTTGTTGCGTGCTGCAGACCGGGGCGTAAGGGTGCGGGTCATTGTCGATGACCTGATGATCGATGCGGAACATGACACCTTGCTTGCGCTTGCTGCCCACGCAAATGTCCATATCCGTATATACAACCCGCAATACTCCGTGGGTACCAGCATGCTGCAGAGATTGGGTAACCTCTTGAAAGACTTCCGTGCCGTCAATCAACGCATGCATGACAAGACCGCACTGTTTGATGGGCTGGCGGGCATCACCGGCGGGCGCAACATGGCGGATGAGTATTACGACTACGACCAGGAATACAACTTTCGGGATCGTGACGTTTTGTTGATTGGACCGGCTGCACAGATGCTGGAGGCGAGCTTTGAAAGGTTCTGGAACAGTCCACTTGCGGTCCCTGTTGAACAACAGTTGCAAGGTGAACGTCTGACTGCCGATGTGGTGGCGGCCCATCACACCTGGCTGTATGACTACGCACGGGATTCTGAAAATTATACCCCCCGCATCCGTGGCATCCTTGATTCGCTGGATGTGAAGTTCGCAGACTTATATGATCATCTGGTGTGGTGCGATACCCGTGTGATCAGCGATAAACCGGGAAAAAACGATGGCAGCCAGGGGTTGCAGGGCAGCGGTATGACGACCAGGGTGCTGGAGCGTGCGCTGGAGAATGCAACCACACGGGTAACCATCCAGACACCCTATGTCGTCTTGACGGATGAAGCGATATTACTGTTTGCCGGTCTGGTCCAGCGGGGTGTTCAGGTCCGTATCGTGACCAACTCACTGGCCTCGACTGATAATTTACAGGCATACAGTGGCTATCACAAAAAACGTGATGAACTGCTGGCAGCCGGCATTGAACTCCACGAGTTTCGGCCTTATCCCATGGTCCAGTACCGCCTCAATGAACGCCATGCAGAGATCAAGCAACATAACCCGGTATTTGCCGTGCACGCCAAGACCATGGTGATCGATGCAGAGTTACTGTTCGTCGGCAC
>JAOUCV010000350.1 GCA_029859555.1 Gammaproteobacteria bacterium | reverse complement strand
GTGACCTCGTCCTCCCGCTTCCTTGTCAACGGCACTGACAACTGAATTTCTCATTCTGCACTCCCGGTTCGCGATTTGCATTGCAATTCACGTGTTTTGCAAAGAAAACACCCTCACACCATACCACTAACACGTACCGTGCCAACTTCCAGAGTCAATCCCGTTGCGGCACCAGCAACCACTTACGCCGGTATGGCCACAGTGACTCCGCCAACAAGGCAATTGCTTGCATACCTGGCTATTTGCCGTGTTTATTTTTCCATCTTGCCACCCCGTTGCATCGTCATGGCACAATAGTTGCCTCTCAAGAAACGGGTGATACACACAACAAACAGCTCCTAACGGGAGGCAAGCATGAAAGCAATGATACTGGCGGCGGGCAAAGGTACCCGTCTGCAACCCCTGACGAATTACCTGCCGAAGCCGATGCTGACCCTGCTGGGCAGGCCGGTGCTCGATTCCATCATCGAACTGCTTGCCGGGCATGGCATTCGCGACATCATCATCAATACCAGTCACCTGGCATCGGAGATCGAAAACTATTTTCGCGATGGCAGCGGCCGCGGCATCGACATCGCCTATTCCTTCGAGGGCCACCTCCAGGGCGATACCCTGCACACGCAGGCACTGGGTTCAGCCGGTGGCATGCGCAAAATCCAGGACTTCTCCGGATTCTTCGATGACACTTTCATCGTGCTGTGCGGTGACGCCCTCATCGATCTTGATATCAGTGCCGCGGTAGCCGAGCACCGGCGCCGTGGCGCACTGGCGACACTGGTCACGAAGGAGGTTCCGCGGGACGAGGTTCACAAGTACGGTGTGGTCGTGACCGACAGCGACGGCCGTATAACGGCCTTCCAGGAAAAACCGGACCCGCAGCAGGCCCTGTCAACCACGGTCAACACCGGCATCTATATATTCGAACCCGGGATATTCGAACACATCCCGGCAGGCTGTGAATACGATATCGGCGGCCAACTGTTCCCGGACCTCGTCAGCAAGGACCTGTCCTTTTTCGCCACCACGTTGCCGTTCCAGTGGCTCGACATCGGCTCACTGAGCGACTACTGGCACGCCAACCGGCTGCTACTGAACAATGGCTATCGCGGTTACCCGCTGCCTGGCAAGGAAGTGCAGCCGGGCGTTCGCGCCGGCAGTCACGTGCGTGCGAACTGGGACCGCATCGAGATCGAGGGGCCTGTAGTAATTGGTAACGGCAGCGCCATCGGTGACGGTGCCCGCATTGTTGGACCGACCTACATCGGCACAAACTGCGTCATCGAACCCGGTGCGCGCATCAGCGAGTGCCTGTTGCAGGACTACACCCGGGTACGCGCACCTGCACGGCTGTTCCAGCAGATCGTCAGTGCCGGATTCTGTGTACAGCCGAATGGTGCATTTGTCGATTGCAGCACGACTGACCTCGGCTGGTTGATCGACAATGCCCGCCGCCCCGAGGCGGCACACCTGCCGCATCCCGACCTGCTGGAAACCGTGGCCGTCAACGGCTAGCACCCCCCCTCTGCTGACCCGCTGCCACGGACGGCAGCCGCGTCTTTTTTTCGCAAAGCCCGGCCTGCGTCACCGACAGGCCGGCTGCCATTTCCTGTATCGCCATCTTCCGTCGCAAATTGCAAATACTCCGGCGGTGTCCGTTCGTATAACTGCTTCGCAAATTGCAAACAGCCACGCTCGCCGGCGGGTCTACCCCAACCCACGCGCCCTATGTGACTGGTTTTATTAGGGATAAGAAACTGGCACGGCTGTTGCAAGAACACGTTCGAACAAGACCGGACAATGCCTTGTGGCCTGCCGGACATGAACACACCCAACTCTACAAGGAGTCGCGCAATGAATATAAGCAACAATCAGTATGGCAACGTAGACGTCGTAAAACTTCCGCAGCGCCTGATCATGGAAAACTCCACGGCCATTCGCAAAGACCTGCTGGAATTGATCGCCACTGGCCACCGCCACCTGGTACTCGACCTCGGCAAAGTGGCGTTTGTCGATTCCAGTGGTCTCTCGGTGATGGTGTCCGCCCTCAAGGCCGCCCACAAAACAGGCGGCACGGTGGCCCTGCTAAACCTGACCGACGATGTACGCGCCCTCATCGAACTCACCCGCATGCACGAGGTTTTCCAGATCTTCGCCGACGAACAGGCAGCCATCGACCAGATCAACCAGGAAGTCGCGGCCTAGACAGCGCACGACTGCAGCAGGAGAATACACATGAACAGCAAGTCTGAAAAAGTCTCCATCGTCGTCTTCATTGACGCGCTCGGCTGGGAAGTACTGCGGGATCGCCGCTTTCTCGAGGATGAACTGCCGTACCGCACGAAACTGCGCTCGGTGCTGGGATTTTCCTCTGCCTGCGTACCCTCAATCCTGACCGGCAACCAGCCCCGCGACCATGGCCACTGGTCTTTTTTCTACCATACCCGCGAACGCTCGCTGTTCTGGCCGCTGCGCCTGCTGCGCTGGCTGCCGAAGGGCATGACCGACCGCGGCCGCGTGCGTAACTGGATCAGCAAGCTGGTGAAACGCGCCTACGGCTTCCAGGGTTATTTCCAGCTTTACAACATGCCTTTCAAACTCATCGACCGCTTCGACTACTGCGAAAAGCGCGACCTGTTCAGACCCGGTGGCATGAACAAGGGCGATAGCATCTTCGATCATCTTGAACACTCAGATACAAAATACCATTGCTCGGACTGGAGGCAGCCGGAAGAAGCCAACCTCGAGTCACTGCAGAGCAGCCTCAGTGAAGGCGAGATTTCCTTTGCCTTTCTCTACATGGCCTCGATGGACGGTCTGTTGCACCAGGTCGGCAAGGCCAGCGAGCAGGTCGACGCCAAGCTTGAATGGTACGAAGGGCGCCTGCGCGAACTCATGGCACTGGCGCGCGAACACTATGGCGAGGTCCGCCTGTTTATCTG
>JAOUCV010000349.1 GCA_029859555.1 Gammaproteobacteria bacterium | reverse complement strand
TTCGGGAATCGGCCAGGGTATTTTCCGGAGGTCCATGGTTGCAGGAAATCTTGCGTGACTCTGCAGCAGAACTGGAAAAAGACCCGGCAGCCAGTAATCGTTACCAGGTGACGGCGCATCTGCTGGCGAAGTTGCGTGATGCCCTGCCCCGAATCAAAAGCGCCTCAGCACGCTTGCGGGTGATTGACCTTGGTCTTGATGTAGAAACAGAAAATTTCAGCTCCAGTGCCGAATTGCGTGAACAACTGGCGACCGCCAGCCGTCATCAGCATATTATCTGGTTGGGGGCAGCCGTCGACGCAGCATACGGTACCGGCGCAATTAACGCGCGTGGCCGGAAAGAACTGCAAAAGTCGCTAGCCGGTATTGAGGCGGACCGCATCTCGCTGTCTGGTTATATGGATACACTGGGTTATCTTGCACGGGTACCGGGCTGGGGTACCCAGGGTCTGCGCTTCCAGTTTTTTGATTCCATGCAAAAGCTGTCCATGATTGAGCCGCAGGCGCTGTTGTTTATCCAGGACCAGTTACGCGGCAGCCCTTTACTGTTTTATTCACAGGTGCTTGATGATTTGCTGCAGGATGCAAACCGACTCGCCGGTGTGCAGTACAAATTATTTGATCAGAATATAGGCGTGGGTTTTCGTGCGCTGAATCCGGGGCTGGCCCGGGGTGTGCTGCATGCCAACCCGGACTTTTCAAACATAGGAAACTTTGATCCGCATGGTATCTATCTGTTACCGGAAACCGTTTCAGAATTGCCACCGGTAGCCGGCATCATGACAGCCGGCGAAGGTAATCCGTTGTCACATGTGCAATTACTGGCACGTAACCTCGGTATTCCCAACGTCGGTGTCGATGAGGGGTTGATTCCGACCTTGAAGAAACATGACGGTGAAAAAGTCGTTATGGCCGTCAGTCCGTCCGGGCTGGTGGAGCTTGGCCGTGACGGCCCTGAGTGGAATGACGTCTTTGGTGAAGAAAACAAGAACCAGGGCGCAGCAATTAACCCCGATCTGGGGAAGCTCGATTTGTCGGTGCAGTCCTTTTTGTTACTGGATGACCTGCGTGCCAGCGACTCCGGCAAGACCGTCGGCCCCAAGGCCGCCAAGCTCGGTGAGTTACGCCATCATTACCCCGAAGCAGTTGCAAAAGGCGTTGCCATTCCGTTTGGCGTCTTCAAGGCGACCGTGCTCGACAAGCCATACAAGAACAGCGGCAAGACAGTGTTTGAATGGATGGTTGGTGAGTATGATCACATCCACGGCATGCCGATGGATTCTGCCGAGCGCAATGACTATACCAACCGCTTCAGGGAAGAGCTCTATAACCTGATTGCAGATTCAAAGCTGGACGCTACCTTTCGCAAGCAGCTGCGGGAAACCATGGCGCAGGCCTTTGGCCCCGGGGATAACTATGGTGTTTTTGTCCGCTCCGATACCAATGTCGAGGATCTCGCAGGGTTTACCGGTGCCGGTCTGAATCTAACGCTGCCGAACGTGGTCGGTGTGGACAATGTGATTAATGATATACCGAAGGTCTGGGCGTCACCTTTTACAGCACGTGCCTTTGCCTGGCGCCAGTCACATATGGCTCAACCCGAGCATGTCTATCCTGCAGTATTGTTATTACGCTCGGTCCCGAATGACAAATCCGGTGTTATGGTAACGCAGGATATTGACACTGGTGACAAGGCTGTACTGTCTGTCGCCATTAATGAAGGTGTTGGTGGCGCGGTTGACGGCCAGTCGGCGGAATCTATCCGTATTGATACCCGCGACGGTTCGGTACGCGTGCTGGCAATGGCGACAGCACCCTGGCGACGTAATCCGAATCCTGCCGGTGGCGTTGACAAGTTACCTGTCAGTGGCAGCGATACTGTTTTGCAACCCGCTGAAATCAGGCAGCTGATCACCTTTGCCAAGGAACTCCCCGAAAAATTTCCACCGATAACCGATGACGACGGAAATCCGGCCCCGGCCGATATTGAATTCGGCTTTCTCGATGGCAAGCTTCACCTGTTCCAGTTACGTCCCTTTCTGGAAAGTCGACATGCCCGCGGCAGCAGCTATCTGAATAAAATGGATCAGTCGCTTGAGGGCAACATGAATAACATGATTGATATGCAAGAGGCTCCGAAATGAACAGACCTGCACTTGTCTTTATTCTGACATTATTTCTGCCACTGCTGGCAGTTGCTTATCCACTGGATGGCTATCAGGACACCGGTATACGTCGCGTCGAGGGTGCCCGACTTGCCAATGAAGGCGTAATTCCAGGCCGCAAACAGCCGGCAGGTGCCCTGCTCTCAACCGCCGAGGTAAA
This sequence comes from Gammaproteobacteria bacterium, assembly GCA_029859555.1. Classification (GTDB taxonomy): domain Bacteria; phylum Pseudomonadota; class Gammaproteobacteria; order UBA9214; family UBA9214; genus UBA9214. The sequence goes on along the minus strand of JAOUCV010000349.1, from coordinate 622 downwards.
TTTACGTTTACTCAACTACCGGAATATGGATTTACCCGCGCCAGATCCTGAGTTCAGCAGGCAACTGGTAAAAATGCTCGGTAGCAGTGCTGATAATTACGGCATTGCTGTACTGGATATCAGCGACCCTGTGAACCCGGTTTATGGCGAGCATCGTGGCGACTATCGGCAAAATACCGGCAGCGTTGGTAAAATCATTGTGGCACTGGGACTTTTCCAGGCGCTGGCAGACGCCTGGCCGGACAACCTCGACAAACGCCGGGAGATCCTTAAAAACACCATTGTCACGGCGGACGACTTCAGCGTATCGGACCACCATAAGATTCGTGTCTTTGATGTGGAGACCAGAACACTGGCACGACACACAATGCCAATCGGGCAACAGGGTTCCCTGTGGGAGTATCTGGACTGGACATTGTCGGTAAGCTCCAATTCTGCGGCTGCAATGACCATGCGCGAGGCAATGCTGTTAAAGCAGTATGGCAAAAGTTACCCACCGTCAGAGGCAGAGATACAGCGTTTTTTCAAAGATACGCCGAGGCAGGAACTGACCGCCCTGTTTCAGCGAACCTTTTTTGATCCGATTACGCGCAACGGACTGGATATAGAAAAGGTCAGGCAG
>JAOUCV010000348.1 GCA_029859555.1 Gammaproteobacteria bacterium | reverse complement strand
GGCCAGGTTCGGTCATCATTTGCCGGATCACGTTAGTTTCAATCAGCTGCATTCCGCGTTGCAGGAATACCTGTGCATCAGCGGGATCATTGACTGTATAGACGGCCCATTGCCACGGTCCCGGCCATAAGGGTTCTGTATCCGGCGGCAGGCGCTTGCGATTACAGAACAGGTATTCAGGGGCCAGTGTCACGGCGCGCGAGCGGTTATCATCGTTCCATTCGGGCAGCACCCATCCGATTGGTGTCTGGTAATGTGAACGCAGATACTGCAGTGCCTCGTAGTCAAACGAGATCATGATGCATTGCCCGGCAACCGGACGGATGATGTCCATGACGGTATCGATGACACGGGGATATCCATGGGCTGCCAGGCTGGCATCCTTGAATTCGATAAAAGCACGGGCTGTTGGCCACTGCAGCAGCAGTTCTGTGAACTGGTCGAGACGTGCAAGCCGGTAGCCATGGAACTTGTTGCCGAAGCACTCTTCATAGCCGGCCGGGATGTTTTTGATATCTTTATAAGGTGACGCGGTTACCATGACATCCTGTCCGGTTACGCGCAGTAGCGACGGATCATGACTGAGTACCGGGATGCCGTCTGCGGTGAGTTGCACGTCGGTTTCGATATAGCGGGCACCGGCTGCAAGCACCGCCTCAAACCCGGCAAGCGAGTTTTCCGGCCAGTTGTCCGGTTCGCCACGGTGGCCGATCAGCATCAAGCTCATGCGTCAGTCCACCAGTCGGTAATCGTGCGGGCGACAACCGGATTTACCAGGTAACCGTAGGACTTGTGTACGTTCAGGCCCTTTTCATCGCGGTAGTGGTTGTAGATGCCGGCGCGATGATCGGTAATGCTTTCTATGTGATCTTCTTCAATCATCTTGCGAAAATCATTCGCCAGCGCGGGGTCGAGTGCAACCAGGTCGCCGCGTGCCGAAATGTTCACCCAGCTGCGTACGTTACCTGGATAGTCGGGGACCTGCTTGTCACGTAGTCCGATCAGCCGCCTTTGAACGTAATTCATTCCCAGCGGGCTGCCGATAGTCAGCAAACAGTCAACGCAATGTTGCATGTTTTCAAGGTGGTAAAGCTCCCAAAGTGAATCGTAGGCGATGACGGAACCCATGCTGTGACCAATCAGTAATACCTTATCGTCCCGTGCCACAGCTTCCCTGAGTGGCTGTTTCTGGATATCACGTACCCGGCAGGCAATATTGCCCTTGTTGCTGAAATACAGCTCGGTATCGCGAATGGATGCGCGTATGCGGTCATCGGGAATGGCCGGTATCAGCCATGGCAACAGGTCGCCCATCTGGTACAGGGTGCGGGCGAGCCGGTAGCTGACGGTACGGACTGCTTCGCGGTCACTTTCCGGGTAGTCCTCAAGGTTCAACAGATGGTCAACCCACGGGGTAATCTGGTTGATATCGCGTTCTGAGTCGTAGAAGTGCCGGTTCCATGCAACCAGTGAAAAACAGTCTGAATCCGATATTTCATCTGCGACTTCCGGATTAATCCGCCGGACGCCCGCTAGCAGGCAGCGTAACAATTGTTGCCGGTGCAGATCTGCCGGCGGCTTGGGGTTCTTGCCAGGGACATAAATAATCTTTTTCAAGGTGCGCGCTTGTCCCTGCAGTTAGCGTAAAGAAAATTGCGTGTCAGAAAGACACCAGTTGTTCACAGGTAGGTTCGGCGCAACAGTACCAGTTTTCCGAGAGACGTGGCACCGGCTTACCGGCCTGCTTTAAATCGAGTGGCGGCGCAGATAGACCTGCCGCCTTGTATGATATCTCCCAGATCCCCTTGAAAATTTCCGGCCGGGAAAGGCCGTCCGCCTCTGCTTGCATGACCCAGGCCTGTACGTCTTGCTGTAACTGGTCAACACGGGGGTCCGGATTCCGCCAGGGATGCCCAAGAATATCGGCATCAAAATCGCCGATGATGCCGTCTAGATTGTCAATCTCAAGAATCAATGAGCCGGCAGGTATCAGCAGTCTAATGGACAGCTGTACCGGTGCGACTGATTCCATCAGTTGCAGGTCAACGACATGCCGGAGCAGATCGAGATAGATATCCAGCGTCGTCCAGGGTGTGAAAGCAACAAAGGTAGGCGCCAGGTCAATACCAGTAGCACGAAGAAATTCATGCGCCTTGATAAATTCTGCACATGTATGCCCTTTGTCAAGGTAACCCAGGATATCGTCATCAACTGCTTCAACGGCAGACAGAATAAACAGGCAGCCGGTTTCTTTGAGGACTTTTATTTCTTCAGGATACTTGACGATGTGCTCTATCTTTATAGTGGCGTCATAGGTGATCGCCGGAAATTCCCGGTGCAATGCACGTACAACTTTAAGTGCGTGACCAGGCCCGTTAAAGAAGTCCGGATCACCAAATGAAATATGCCGTGCACCCTGGGTTACCTGGCTTCGTATGTCATCCAGAACAATATCTGCGGGAATAACAAAGAACTTGCCGTTGTAGACCGGTACGACCGGGCAATGCTTGCAAAAATATTTGCAGCCGCGTGTCGTTTCTGCAAAGCCAACCAGGGTGGTAGAGCCATCGATGTTCACAAGGTTCGCGTATTTCGATAATTCCGGCAGGGTGCTGCGGTCCGGTGCAATAAACTGAATTTTCTCAAGGCAGGTATCCGGCCCGGATGTCGGCGCACCCTTCCCGGCCTGAACACGTTGCGCCAGTGACACCAGGGCATTTTCAAATTCACCGCCAATAATGGTGGTGACACCGAGTGAACGGAACAGCTCGGCGTTCATCGGCGCATACAAGCCATAGACGCAGAGGCTGGCTTGCGGGAGCAGTTTACGTATCTTCGGCAGCGCTTCGATGGCAATCCGCGTGGCGGTGTGCATGGCGATATAGATAGCAACAACCGCCGTCCCCGCCGTCAGGCAGCTGTCGAGTTTCTGTATCGAGAGATCACAACAGCT
>JAOUCV010000053.1 GCA_029859555.1 Gammaproteobacteria bacterium | reverse complement strand
TGCAACCACGCTGAATGGCGTTGCCTGCACCGTTGCGGCCTGTCCGGATGCGGTCTGCTGTTGTGCACAACCAGTCATCACCAGCATTAATACGCTGACAGCAAATGAACAGATATTTTTGTTAAATGGAATCATCATGCCTCCCGCAGATTTTCAGTTAAAAAACGATAGTCGGTAGATCCTGTCACTGCGATGACTGCGCTTCCAGCTGTATCTTCTTCTCCGCTTCCTCAGTCAGCGCCTTTACAGCCTCACAACCCTGACCGACATCATCACCGTCATCCACAACCGACCATAACTTGCCCAGCAGCTTCAGCGGAACATACACGTAGGGCACCAGCGCCATAGTTCCTATCTCCTGGATAGCTGCCTTGGTTGGCAATGCATCAACATCCGGGTTACGCATCGGGCCTTTGATTTTTACCGGTGAAATGGACGAGAACAGCCTGCGTTTCTGTTTTGGCAATAGTACGATATTCATGGTTTCCCTGCGAAGGTTCAGCTTGATACTGCCTCCCAGAGAGATATTGGGGCCATCAGCAATCAAAACCGTACTCTGCACTTTACCCTTGTCTGCTTCAAACTTGGCGACCACGCAATTGAGGTCGGCATACTTTCTCTTTTTGAAAGTTGACGATACAGCCCAACCGAGCACATCGACCGACAGAAACTGAATGTACTTGTTAGGAATCTTTGCGTTTTCAAAACCAACACTAACGGTACCATTCAAACTGGAAGCCATCTCATGCGGAGAGTCGCCGCTGGCCGTGATATCAATGTGAACATTTGAATAGCCGTTTATCGGGACGTCATTCTGAACCTGTGCCATTAAAGGACTCAGCTTGACATCATCCGCGGCTACATTCAGTTTGATTGCAGGGGTATCTCTCGCTTGCAGTCCGAACGTCATATCCATGGTGCCGCCTTCAAAAATCATCTTGAAGGGGTCAACATCGAGGTTGCCATCCCTGAGACGCACATGCGCGTTGATACTGTCTATCGTCAGCTCGCCATGACTTTCCACCTGGTCAATCAGAAAGTCAAAATCCATATCAAAGCTGTTCAGAAAGCCCAGCTTGTAGGGCTGCTTGCTGAAAATGTCGCCGCTACCCTTATTAGTCACATCTACATCAAGTGGCTCGTCAATATCCTTCTTCGGGTTAAAACCAAAGTCAGAAAGATACAGCACCGGCAATTCGAAACTGCCTTTAAAGTAAGGTCTGCCCTTGACCAGCGAACCATTAACAACGGTTTTGCTGGCAGATCTGCCGACAGCCGCTGTAGCGGTATACGTGATGCTGTTATCTGTACCCGTCAGGACACCTTGCGAGTGAAAAGCACTGTATCCTGACAGGTCAGTCCCCAGTGCCTTGCCCAGAGCCACCGGGTCATTGATATCAATCTTTGCATCAACCTTTATAAGGTCATGCTTTCCCATGTCCTTGTAAACACCACCGATGTCTATGTCATACAGTCGGGTATCGCTGGATTTGAGTTTGAATTTCTCAACCCCCCAGCTACCATCAAAATCTGAAATATCTGCCGCGCCCTGCAAACGGCCCAGGTAGCCGGGCGGCTCTCCGGTCAAGGCGGCTGCCAGGTCACCAACAGCCACATCATAGGACATGCTTATTGTGCTGCCCTTGTGCAGCCGGGTTACAATTTCTCCATCCATCCGGATAGTGGGCTGGTCAGTTGCCCCGACATTGATTTTCAGCTGCTCAAGTTTCAGTTCAGCGCCTTTAACCACCAGTTTGCCGTTCGCCTCAACCGCCCCCAGGCTGGGTAAATCTGTACCTGCCAATTCGGAAAAAGCACTCAGGTCGGATGCCGACGCTTTGACATTAAACTGTGCATTGGCACTCATGCTGGTATCGGTTACAACGATATTTTCCCCCTTGCCAGTCACCTTTACGTTGACGCCCTCCTTGTTATGAATGCGGATATCCGTCTGACCGAGAGAGATGTTGTCGCTGGCACCGGTCAGGCGGGTGACTATATGTGCGGCGGCTGTGCGTTCAAGCTGATAGCCAAATAGCTTTGTAAGTGCGGCCAGATCCGGTGTTTTTATATCAACTTTCAGATCTATATCAGACACGGTACTGGCACCGTGCAGATAAACCTGCCCTACCTGTCCCTGTAGATGTACTGCAGTACTTCTGGCACTGCCTATTTTTAGATCGGCATTATAAATACCAACCGCATCACGACTCACGATCAGCTTGGTCACACCTTCAATGGCACCCAGATCAGGTATTGCCTCGATCTGCAGAAGATTCAGAGCATCAGTTGTTGGTGCCGAAATTTTCAGCTCAAGACCGTGATCCGCATTAGAGAATTGATGACCGGCAGCATACAGTTCACCCTCACCACTGGCCGACAACACCAGCCCGTCACCGGTTTTCACCTCGGCGATGAGGTCTTGTACCTGAAAGTTACCATTTTTTTCCTGCAGCACCCCGTCAAAATTAAACTCGCTGATCGCTTCTACTTTCCTGAACAACAACCAGGATGCAACCTGCGGATGATTGGATCGCCCGCTGAGATGCAGGTTCATACCCTCGCCGCTAAGGATGTCATCGACCGAACCGGTGAGCGTCAGATCAACCCCTTCACCACGCTGCATATGCACATCGATATCAAGCAGCCGGGGTACAGCATAATCACCCTGTAACCGCGCACTCGCCTGTAATTCACCGACAGTGGGTATATCGTCCCCCAGCATTTCCAGAAGCTCATGTGCTTCCGGAATTGCCAGTTGAATATTGAAGTCCATGCCCTTGCCATTGGCAGGATCGGTTATCGTCCCGTCAAAGTGCGCCTGTAACTGCTCGCCGATGAGCGATATAACTACCGGTTTCGGCACTTCATGATCAAGCGCCTGTTCGATGGGCGGGAAAGTCCCCTTCAGCTTGAACTCCCGACCTTCAAGAATACCGTTTGCCCGCAGGTGCACCGGTCCAGCATCATTTACATCATCGAAATCCAGCTCAGACAAGGCAAAGCGGTGCAAGCTGCCCGGAGCGATCTCCTGGTATTCAATGACCAGATTCTTGAATTGTGCTCTTTCAACAAGCACCGGTGGAAAAGAAAAATCCTTCCAGTCGAATGAGTCCGTTTCTGACTCATGTATCTTTATGAAGAAATCATTTACCGCAAGGTCGCGTACCAGGAGGGTGCCAAATATTGCATCGCGAAGACGAATATCGCCTTGCAGCGTATCCGCGGAGAGAAAATAACTGCCATCATGCGCCTTCAATTGAACCTTGCTGGCAGACAGCGCCAATCCGTCGGAAACATGTACCCGTAACGCCCCCCCTATCTCCAGTTCAGCATCGAGAAACCTCGCGGCAGCCCATGAAAAAGCAGGCTTGTAGTCTTCGCCATCGAGAAAGATCAGGGCACCTATCAGGAGCAGTAGTCCACCCAGCAGAAGGGTCACCAGGACAACCCACAGACGCCGCAGCCAACCCCAAAACAAAGATGAAGAAGTTTTCATATTATTCAACTATTTATAGTCCTTTGTTGAGTTATTTTCCGGCTACCATGGGAACTCTCTTCGCCGCAGCAGATTGTATATAAAATCCAGCCAAACAGATAGAAACAAACCTGCCAATTATTACCGGGCACATCTTTGGAGCAGGCCCGTGGTGCATGCGACAATAGCGCCTGATCGCTCGACACTCACCCTGATGATATAAAAGATGGTTCGACAACTGCGCCTTGCCCTGATGATTGCCGCTGCTGCCTGCTCCGGGCGCGGCATGGCGGCCGATGCAGAATACCAGACCCATGAAAAACCGGTTCCCGGCTCGGTACTCGAGGAACAGGGCAGTCTTGAGCCGGCACTGGGAACAGAGACTTCAGAGTACTGGCTGCTACCACGCGTCAATGAACTGAAGGAATTGTACTGGGATAAGGCAACCCTGACACTAAAACCGCGCAGCTATTACCTGAACAAACAACGCGATGGCACTTCGGATCGTGTTGCCTGGGCTGCGGGTGGCTCGCTTGAATACAAAACCGCTCTTTATAAAGATACATTTTCAACCGGCGCGACTGTTTACACCTCGCAAAAGCTCTATGGCCCACGCGACAAGGACGGCACCCGCCTGTTACGTGACGGACAGAAGGAAATCACCGTACTGGGTGAAGCCTACCTGGATATCAGGCTGAATGAATCCATTAACGCAAGGCTTTACCGCCAGGGTCTGAACCTGCCCTACCTCAGTAAAAATGACACCCGCATGATCCCGAACACCTTTGAGGCCTACAACATAACCGGAAAAAGATACGGAGACAGGTTCAGCTATGGCATGGGACATGTCACGAAAATGAAAAAAATTGACTCATCCAGCTTCAGATATATGTCTGAAATTGCCGGTGCAAACGACACCAAAAAGGGATTGAGCGTTGTTGGCGCACGTTACTCGCTTAACAAAACACTCAACGGCGGCATGGTAAATCACTATGCATGGGATGTCATGAATACTTTCTACATCGAGAGCAACAGTGCCTGGGATTTCAAAAACGATTTCGCCCTGCGCATATCGGGACAATACACGCGGCAGCAAAGCATCGGTGACGAACTGATTGGCGACTTTAGCACCGCTGTTTACGGCCTGAAGCTCGGCGCCAGTTACAAAAGTGCCATCCTCAGCCTGGCCTACACCTCTACAGATGACGATCACGGGATACTGACGCCCTTCGGCGGCTATCCAGGCTATGCCTCAATCATTATCAAGGATTTTGACCGGGCCGGTGAAGATGCCTGGCTGCTTGGACTTTCATACAATGCTGCTGAAATCGGACTGGACGGCCTGTCTGTGTTCGCCAACTACGTGGAAGGAGACACCCCGGACTCCGGTCGAAACGCTTCGCCGGACCAGCAGGAACTCGATATTACTGCGGACTATTATTTCCCGAAAACCTTTGCGGACGGCCTTTGGTTGCGCACACGTGTGGCCTTGCTGAACCAGCAAGGACCGGATGCCACCGACCAGCAGGACTATCGCATTATCCTCAACTATACCCTGCCACTGCACTGAGGCTGCTATCTGCCGGAATACTCCTCGATGCGCCGCGACAAACGCGCAATCTGCGCCCAGTCATGCATTACAATATCCTGCGCATGTGACAAGTTGTTACGTAACGACTCCAGACTCTTGATGACGCGCTTGGCATTACGCTTGGAATCGAAACCCATTGCCTCCAGCATCTGCGGCTGTTCAATGGCAACCCGCGCCTTGTCTGACAATTGCAGGCAGTCTATCAGCGAACAGTGCTGGTTTCTGCGTAAACGCTCCTGCTGCATGCTTTTTGCCTTTTCAAGACGATCTTCCGATATCTCTGACTGCCAGGAATCATCCGGATAGTTCGACACAATCATCTGCACAACGCGCATCTCGATCATGGTAATCAGGCCGAACAACCACATGCGTACCATCGGCTTGTTGATATCATCACGACAGATGACACCCACCACCTCCCCCAGCAGGCTGATAAAGCAGTAGTCGTGGCGCGTTAAAACATGGACCACATCAGACAGCGTGGAATCACCGGTAATAACCTGGTCTACAGTAAAGTGGCGCATGCTGTTTGAGCAATCATCACCGGCAAGGTCAACAAAGCGTACATAACCCTGCACCGTGCCACTGATACGAATACTGGCAACGTCCTGCTGGTTGCGTTGCATTACCTTCCTGGCCGTGTCGCAATCACTATCGAGATCGAACGAGTACAGAGACTCGGCAATGTCTCGCGCCGTGAACAACTCCATGAACATGCGTCGGAATTTTGGCCCCGTGACACCCGGAAACTGCTCAGCAAGACTTTCGGGCGACAAGCCGTGAATCTGTGAAACATCGGTCAGACCGAGTTTCTCGACGCTGCTTGCGTGAATTTTCTCGGCACGCTTGTAGAGTTGCTCATCGCCACCCAGCAGCACGTCCAGCAGGCTGTTCATTTCAGTGAGATAGACCTGCGCAAAACGCGGGTCATGGCGGGTAATGTCCTTGCAGTTATCGATCAGGTCGGCCAGCTTGACAGTCTTGGCACGCTTCGACGCCTGCGCCAGGTGCATGCGGTCAATTTGCTTGCGCCGCACCCGGTTGCCATCACCCGGCTTGCTGACATCTGTCAACTCCTCGACAAGTTCGGCAACCTGCACACCGAATTCCGCCTCCACATCTTCCAGTGTTGCCTGGGTATCCTCAACGGTATCGTGCAACCAGGCAGCAGCCACCATCTCGTCATCATTGGTAACAGAGGCTACCAGTTTTGCAACGGCACTCAAATGAACATGATAGGGTTCATTATTATATTTGCGCCGGTGATTAATACGCTGATGCGCTTCCGTCGCATAAACACGCGCACGATCCACAAGTTCACTCATTTCGTATTCGCCGGTTATCGAAACACCTGTATTGTGCCCGTTAGCGGCCTGATCTTCCAGACTGCCAAAAAACCCTGACACTTCGACCTGGTCGCATTAAAACGGTTACACTTGGCCGAGCATTATCTATTAGTGTTATTATTTCGACCGCACTGACTTAACCACCGGGAATCGTATGTGTCACTTGAGTATGACTGGATGCCAACAGCTGGATCGACCGGCATTATCGCCAAAACCGGTGACGCAGTTACCTGCCCCTGAACAGCCTGGCATCAGCTTTTGCTCTCGATAACATGAACTGGCTACTTTCACTAAGTGCATTCAACCGGGTCATGCTCGGGCTGGGACTTGGCATATTCACCGGATTGTTCTTTGGTGAACTTGTCAGCGGCCTGGATATCCTTGGCGAGGCCTATATCCGCCTGCTGCAGATGACGGTAATACCCTACATTATCGTCTCGCTGATTGGCGGACTGGGGCGCCTCAATGCGGACATTGCCAAACGCATAGGCATCGCCGGCGGTTTGCTGGTTCTGCTGATTTGGGGCATTACCGAGATATCCAACCTGTTCCTGGCACTGGCCTATCCCAACTGGACGACGGCCTCATTGTTTAGCACCAGCCTGCTGGAAAGCGCCAAACCGTTCGACCCGCTGACACTCTACATACCATCGAATCCATTTTACTCAATGGCCAATGCCGTGGTACCCGCGGTGGTGGTCTTCAGCATCATGCTGGGGGTTTCACTGATCTCGATCAGAGACAAGGGCACCTTGCTCACCAGCCTCGGTACACTCAGCGATGCGTTGATGAAGATTGCCTCGTTTGTCGGCAAACTTGCGCCTTTTGGTATCTTTGCCATCTCTGCCGCCGCTGCCGGGACACTAAAAGTTGAAGAATTATCCCGGCTGCAAATATACCTGTGGGCCTACCTCGGCGCCTGGACTGTGCTCACGTTCTGGACGCTACCCGCTATTGTGGCCTGGTCAACGCCTCTTACCTATCGCCAGGTCCTGCGCGAGTCACGCGTGCCCATGATTACCGCGTTTGCTACCGGCACGGTGCTGGTGGTGTTGCCGATGATCGCAGAGCGCTGCAAACGTCTGCTCGAGGAGAATGACCTTGAGGGTCCGGAAACAGATTCAGTCATTGATGTCATGGTACCCACAGCCTACAGCTTTCCCAGTGCCGGTACCTTGCTCGGCCTCGGTTTTATCATGTTTTCAGCCTGGTATGTCGGCTCGCCAATCAGCGTTGCGGATTATGCATCCTATGTTGGCGTTGGTGCATTCGTGGCCTTTGGCAGCATGGCAGTTGCCATCCCGTTTATGCTGGACTTCTTTTCTCTGCCGGCCGACATGTTCCAGTTATACCTGCTGGGTAGTGTTGTCACTGCCCGTTTTGCGACCGCTCTGGCTGCCATGCACGGCATCGTGATATCCCTGCTGGTTGCATTTGCCGTCATGGGGAGGCTCCGGGTCCGGACACTTTTTCAGATTGTTGCCGTCAGTATCGGTATCGCGGGCAGCGTTTCTCTTGGTATGGGATTTGTCCTGACAAACGTCATTAACTTTGAATACTCGGGCGAACAAACCCTGGTAACAAAATCCCTGATTACCGAACCTGTCCGCGTTAAGCAGTTTAAAAGTCTGTCTGCATTACCCGCAATCGACGCATCCAGCGGACGCCTCAGTGCAATCACTGCACGCGGCACCTTGCGAGTAGCCTACATGCCTGACCGACTGCCATTTGCCTATCGCAACAGTGCCGGTATAGCTGTGGGCTATGACATTGACCTGGCTCAGCGACTGGCAGAAAGCCTTGGTGTAACACTCGAACTGGTGCGCATCAGCTGGCCGGAGATCGTTACCGGACTCAACGAAGGCAGACTTGACCTGGCCGTGGGGGGTATTGCTATCACGCCGACACGGGCACAGGAAATTACCTTCTCGAACACCTACTTCGATCATTCTGTCGGCTTTGTACTACCGGATCACATGCGTGACAGTTTCGCCAAACTGGAAACCATCCAGGCGCTTCCCGGCCAGGAAATTCTGGTACCAAAGGATCGCCACTACATGGAATTTGCCGAAAACAATTTTCCACTCGCAACGCTCATACCGGTTGACTCGCACAGAGCATTTTTCAAGGGCGAATACGAAAATGCGGTACTGCTTGCCTCGGCAGAGGCCGGCTCGGCCTGGACACTGCTTTACCCGGAATACGGGGTTGCCATTCCCAATGGTCTGTCAGTCAAGGCGCCGGCCGCGATCGCACTGCCTGATGGTGATTCGGACTACGTGAGCTATATCAATACCTGGCTGCTATTGACCGAGAAAAACGGCTTCATCGATCAGCTCTATAATTACTGGATACTCGGCGAAGAATACCAACCGGGTGAACCACGCTGGTCTATTATGAGAAACGTCCTTGGCCTGTCCATGTAAATAATGCCTGCGCTGCTGACACTCCTGCTACTGGTCTTTATAGCCGGCTGTACCACTACCGCCCGCGTTGGCAACACAGCTGTCGATGAAGTCGTGCCGGTTAACAGCACAGCCATTAGCGGCAGCGGGCAAATTAGTGATAATGCGCTGTTCTTTGTTTCCTTTTCGGGTGGCGGCACACGTGCGGCCGCCCTTTCTTACGGGGTCCTCAAAGAACTTCGAGATACGACTTTCCTCTTTGACGGCGAGGAAAAGCGGCTGCTGGATGAAATCGACTCTATAAGTTCGGTGTCCGGCGGGAGCTTCACAGCTGCCTACTATGCTCTTTACGGTGACCGTATATTCGAAGATTACGAGGAGGTCTTTCTGCGCCGCAACGTGCAAAAGACCCTGATCGGCAGCCTCTTTAATCCGGTCAACTGGGTAAGGATGATTTTCACAAAACTGAATCGCACCGAACTGGCGATCGACTACTACGACAGAAATATCTTCCACCGCAGCACCTTTGCTGATATTCAAGCGCGGGATGGTCCCCTTTTGGCGATCAATGCAACCGATCTGGGTATCGGGGAACGGTTCACTTTCACCCAGCAAAACTTCAACCTGCTTTGCTCCGACCTCAGCGACTTCAGCGTGGCGCGCGCAGTTGCCGCCTCCTCTGCCGTCCCGATTGCCTTCAAACCGGTCACGCTGAAAAACTACGACAACTGTCAGTATGAAGACCCTGACTGGATAGACTATGCGCGTGAAAACCCCTTCAACAACCAACGGCTGCGAACACAGCTGCAAGCATATGATTCATACAAGGATAAGAAGAAACGGCCCTATATTCATCTTGCTGATGGTGGCATTACTGACAACCTTGGTGTGCGCTCATTATATGATCGAATAGAAGCAACCGGTGGTGCCATGCGTACCTTCAAGGATGCCGGTACCAGTTTGCCGAAATACATCATCGTCATCGTCGTAAATGCCCAGACCCGCGCTGCAGACCCTATGGACAGCAGCAATAAATCGCCTTCAAACGCTGCCGTACTCGGCGCCGTCTCAAGAACACAGATTGGACGTTATAATCTTGAATCAATGGTGTTACTGGAGGAAAGCCTGCAGCGCTGGGCAACAGAACTCAGCACCCCGGATCAAAAGGTCACCCCCTATTTTATCAAGCTGGATTTCGAGAGTATTGCCGACGAAAAGGTTCGCCTGGTCTTCAATAACATGGCCACCAGTTTTTCCCTGCCGAAAGAGGAAGTGGATGATTTAATTGAAGCCGGGCGTGCCCTGTTAAGACGGTCTCCCGACTACCAGCGTCTTATCGCCCTCATTAAGGAAGCAGAACAGAAACAGTTACGGGAACAATC
>JAOUCV010000346.1 GCA_029859555.1 Gammaproteobacteria bacterium | reverse complement strand
ACTGGGACCTGGTGCAGGAGTTGCGTGCAACTATCGAGTCCGAGCACCAGGCCGAAGAGCTGGCGCGTTCCATGACCGAAACCAGCGCCACCCTTGAAGAACAGCTGGCACAGACGCAACACAAGAATTCCGAATTGCGCATGCAGCTGATGCGCGCTGATGAAAACAGGCAGTCCCTGCAGCAGCGGCTGTCTTCCCGTGAACAACAGGTACTTTCGCTGACGCAACAGCAACAGCAACTGGCAGACAGCCTGCAAACGTTGCGGCGTGATGAACAGCTGACTGCCGCGCAACTGGCACGGCTGCGTGCAGAGCATGAGCAACTTGCTGCGGCCGACAGTCAACGCCGGCAGCGGTTGCAGCAGCTGTTGGCCGAGCTGGCTGCCAGCGAGCAGACCGGCCGGGAGCAGGCGGTTGAGCTGGCCGAGCTCAGGCAGGGTTACTCGAGTAATGTCGTGCAAATGGACGAGTTGCAGGGTGAGTATGATGATCTCAGGGTCAAGTATGACCGCCTGACCCGGCCGGCACGTTCAGCCAAGGGCAAGTACGTGGTGACGGTGCGCTACTGGAAGGAGGATGGCAAGGACCAGCTGCGCTTCAGGGATGCCGGTGATGAAGAATACAGTATTGTCAGTCGCAAGGAACTGCACCGGCGCCTGAAAAAAGTGAAAGCCGATCAAGCCGGCAAGCTCTATGTGAAACTGATTATTCCTGATGACAGTGGCCTGTCCTATAACGAGGCATGGGGATTTACCGTGGATATCCTCGACAAGTACGATTATTACCACCAGAGATAACAATTATTTGCAGGAGCGGACCTCGTCCGCGATCAATCCAGGTGCGAATGAATTCATTACCGCAATCGCGGACGAGGTCCGCTCCTGCAGTTTGATAAAAGGTCCTAGTTAACAGGTAACTGCGCGCGCAGCGCGTCGCGGTCTACCCACCAGTGATCGCCGACAATAGCATCCAGCATGGTGGCGAGGCGTGACAGCAGTTCCTTGACGTCATTCAGTTCCAGGATCTCTATCCAGGTGTTGATCATTTCGGGTTCTTCGATGTTGCGATGCCGTTTGGCAACGCCGGCAAGAATCTGCCGGGTAAAAAAAGTCAGGCTCTCTTTTTCATCACCCTCGGTGCGGACGTCGGCAATATAATTGGCGGCCATGGCAGCAACCGCTGCACCATCGGAGTCATCCGGGGTTTCATCAACGATATGCTGCAGCATTGCGACGCTGAGCCGGGCCGGTACCGGATAGGTCACCGACAGCCAGACACCGTTGCCGAGCGCGGCCAGCGACAGCGGTTGTTCACACTGGAACAAGACATCACAGGTCTCGATGGCATCCTGCCAGGCCTGTTGCTCAATAAATACGTCGAAGATTTCGCGGCCGATATCCCAGGCTTCCTTTTTCTTCAGCAGCGCCAGCAGGGTTTCGGCGATATCCAGTTGCACGCGGGCACGTTCAAGCGGCGCGCAGTCGGCAGGTAATGCCTTCAGGTGTGCTTCGTGTTCCTGCAAATGGGCCTGCAGGGAAGGCCTGGATTCAGACAGGTCGATACCACTCTTGTCACCGACCACCATCTGTTCAGGGCTGGGTTCGTCTTTCATGTATTTGCTTTCCTGTTTTTATCCGCTAACAAGCGCATCATCCGCTTGCACTTCATTGACCGTAAACGTCATGCTGTCCAGGTCACCCAGTACCCAGGTGGCCGGTGCCTTGATGCCACCGACGGTGCCGGGATTGACGAAGTGCGTGTCGCCGCCGGCGATGTTCCTGATGGTCCGAATGTCGACCTTGTGATCATGACCGCAACAGACCAGGTCCCAGTCACCGGTCGTAGCCATGGCCTCGGCGTAGTGCGGGTAGTGCACCAGGAAGACACGCCGTCCGCCCAGGTTCAGGCCGGCATCCTGTCCGTAGTAAGTCGTCAGGTTGGACGTCTGTGCCGAAATGCGGCCCATCATGTACAGGTCACCGGTGTTGTTGCCGTGGATCACGTGTATCGGAAGGTTATATGGCTTGATCACCTCCAGTGTGCTGGGGGCGACCACGTCACCGCAATGCAGGATAGCCTCGGCACCTGCGGCTTTGGCGTCACGTACGGCAGCGGCCAGTAGCGGGCGGTTGTCGTGACTGTCTGAAATAATACAGATCTTCATGGAGGGGGTACCAATTGGTGCAGGAGCGCCTTGCAGGCGCGAATGATCTTCGCGACTACAAGACGCCCTTACAGGTCCTGATTACAGCAATGGCACGATCAGCAGCGCCACGATGTTGATGATCTTGATCAACGGGTTGATGGCCGGGCCGGCGGTATCCTTGTAGGGGTCGCCGACGGTGTCGCCGGTAACCGCTGCCTTGTGGGCATCAGAGCCCTTGCCACCAAAGTTGCCGTCCTCGATATACTTCTTGGCGTTGTCCCAGGCACCACCACCGGTGGTCATGGAAATAGCCACGAACAGGCCGGTCACGATGGTGCCGATCAGTACGCCGCCGAGTGCTTCTGCGCCCAGCGTCAGGCCAATAACAACCGGTACTGCGACGGGCAGCAGCGACGGGATGATCATCTCCTTGATGGCAGCCTTGGTGAGCATGTCAACGGCCCTGGAGTAATCCGGTTTCTGCGTGTGGTCCATGATGCCCGGCATTTCCTTGAACTGGCGACGCACCTCGTTGACGATGCCGCCGGCCGCCCGGCCAACCGCTTCCATGGCCATGGCACCAAACAGGAACGGCACCAGTCCGCCGATCAGCAGACCGATCAGCACCATGTGATTATCCAGTGAAAAGTTCAGCACCGTGTCGCCGTGCTTGGCCAGTGCGTGGGTGTAGTCGGCAAACAGCACCAGTGCGGCCAGCGCAGCAGAACCAATGGCGTAACCCTTGGTGACGGCCTTGGTGGTGTTGCCCACGGCATCCAGCGGGTCGGTGATGTTGCGTATCTTCTCGTCCAGTTCGGCCATCTCGGCA
>JAOUCV010000347.1 GCA_029859555.1 Gammaproteobacteria bacterium | reverse complement strand
CGGCAGTGTCAGCATTGGAGACGATGTAGAGATCGGTTCCAACACGACGATTGATCGCGGCGCGCTGGATGACACGGTACTGGAAGAAGGCGTCAGGCTCGATAACCAGATACAGGTTGCGCATAACGTGCACATCGGTGCACATACCGCGATAGCCGGTTGTGTGGGGATCTCGGGCAGCGCAAAAATCGGCAGGCACTGCATGATCGGGGGTGGGTCCGGTATTGTCGGACACCTTGAGATTGCTGACCGGGTGGTTATCACCGGTATGACCATGGTAACGAAATCCATTACCAGCCCGGGCGTGTATTCCTCCGGTGTACCTGCACAGGAAAATGATGCCTGGAACAAGACTTATGCACGTATGCGGCAGCTGGATAAACTGGCGCGCAGAATTGGCAAGCTGGAGCGCGCACTGGCTGCGGATAAAAAAAACGACAATGAATAGCACGGCTGTTCATTTTCAGTGATTGACAGATTTAATACAGAAGGGTTACCCGGATTATGACCATGGACATTCAACAAATACTGCAACATCTGCCGCACCGGTATCCTTTCCTGATGATTGATCGGGTCACAGAATTCAAGGCCGGAGAATCGCTGGTGGGCTACAAGAATGTGACCTACAACGAACCTTTCTTTACGGGGCATTTTCCGCAACGTCCGGTGATGCCGGGTGTGCTGATACTCGAGGCCATGGCACAGGCAACCGGCTTACTGGCCTTCAGGACAGTTGAGCGGGGCGCAAAACGGGAAAGCCTGTATTTTCTGGTGGGTATCGACAAGGCGCGCTTCAAGCGACCGGTAGAGCCGGGTGACCAGCTGATGCTGAAGGCAAACCTGAAACGTGCGAGGCGTGGTATCTGGGTATTTGATTGTGAAGCCAGCGTTGATGGTGTTGTCGCGGCTACTGCTGAAATCATGTGTACAGAACAGGATATTGATACTTGATCCACTCGACGGCAGTTATTGATTGCGGCGCAGAACTTGCTGCCGATGCCAGGGTAGGACCCTATACGGTGATTGGCCCCGATGTGGTGGTCGGTGCCGGCACCGAAATCGGCTCGCATGTCGTTATTAATGGCCCGACCCGCATCGGCAGGGAAAACAGGATTTTTCAGTTTGCATCGATTGGCGAGGCGCCGCAGGACAAGAAGTATGCGGGTGAGCCTACCCGGCTCGAAATTGGTGACCGTAATACTATTCGTGAATTTGTCACCATCAACAGGGGCACGGTTCAGGATCAGGGCGTTACGTCGATTGGTGATGATAACTGGATCATGGCCTATGTACACATTGCCCATGATTGCCGTATTGGTAACCAGACCATCTTTGCAAATAATGCCTCGCTGGCGGGGCATGTCACGATTCATGACTACGTCATACTCGGTGGCTTTACCCTGGTGCACCAGTTCTGTTCGCTGGGAGCGTATTCTCTTACGGCATTTGGCAGCGGTATCAGTCTTGACGTTCCACCCTATGTGACGGTTGGCGGCAGTCCGGCGAAGGCGCATGGCCTGAATATGGAAGGCTTGCGGCGCCGCGGATTTTCAGAAGAATCCCGCAAGTTACTGAAACAGTCCTACAAGACGCTCTACCGTGAAGGCAACTCCCTGCAGGATGCTATCGCGATCCTCACGAAAAGGGCGCAGGACTGTGACGAGTTACAGTTGCTTGTTACTTTTCTGGAGCAGCAGACGCGTGGCATTGTCCGCTAGGGTGCGTCATTTATGGTGTACTGTTTTCCCGTTTACAGCTGAAGCGGCGTATGGCGTACAGGGTATTCAGTCGGCGTGAGTTCAAGTTCACATCCGCTGCATGTAGGCATCGTGGCCGGCGAGGCATCCGGCGATAATATTGCAGCCGCTTTAATACAGGCTATCCGGCAACGCGAGCCGCATGCGGTGTTCGAGGGCGTCGCCGGACCACGCATGAAAGAGGCTGGCTGCTTCAGCCTGTATCCCATGGAAAAGTTGTCCGTCATGGGGCTGGTTGAGGTACTAAAACATCTGCCTGAACTTTTCGCCATGCGACGCGAGCTGCGTCGACATTTTCTTGAAAATCCGCCGGATATCTTTATTGGTATCGATGCCCCGGATTTTAACCTTTCCCTGGAAAAAAGCCTGAAGCGGGCGGGCATCAGAACCCTGCACTATGTAAGTCCCTCAGTGTGGGCCTGGCGGCAGTACCGGGTACGCAAGATTGCTGCCAGCGTGGATTGCATGCTGACCCTGTTTCCTTTTGAAGAGCGTTTTTACAGGAAACATAATGTACCGGCACACTTTGTTGGACATCCGCTGGCAGACCTGATTGCGGATGATGTTGATCCCCTGCAAGCGCGCAAACATCTTGGTATCACGCACGCGGGACCACTGGTCGCCCTGCTGCCCGGCAGTCGCGTTGCTGAAGTGAAACGCCTGGCCGGTGATTTTCTAAAGGCGGCCAACTGGTGTTATGAACGTCGCAGTGATATGCGTTTCATAGTGCCGCTTGCAAATGATGCCTGTCGTGCTGCGTTTGAAGAGGTGTTGGCGAGCGTTAACAGGCAGTTGCCGGTGACGCTGTTAAGTGGCCAGGGGCTGGAGGCTATGGCGGCAGCAAATGCGGTGATGCTGGCGTCCGGCACGGCAACGCTGGAGTGCATGCTGATCAAGCGGCCGATGGTGATGGCCTACCGGCTATCACCACTGACCTATCAACTGGCGCGGCTACTGGTAAATACGCCGTATTACTCGCTGCCGAATTTGCTGGCAGACCAGCCGCTGGTAAAGGAATTTATACAGAATGATATTTCAACGCAGGCGCTTGGCGAGGAGATCCTCAGGCTTGTCGAAAACCCGGAAAATACGCGGGAACTGACTGCGGTCTTTACGGAAATACATAATGAACTGCGCCAGGATGCAAGCCGTATAGCTACTGATACCATCATGGAGATGACCGGGAGGTCGGTGACGAATGGATGAGGTGTTGATTCC
>JAOUCV010000345.1 GCA_029859555.1 Gammaproteobacteria bacterium | reverse complement strand
AACGGTATCCGGTATATTTACCGTCGTGGCACCGGCATCAATCACGGCTTCCAGCACACGACACAGGAAGTCTGCCTCCGAACGTCCGGCGTCTTCCGGAGAAAACTCCACATTATCAGTATATTGTCGTGCCCGCCTGACCGCCTTCACCGCCTGTTCGATTACCTGTTCAGGCTCCATGCGCAACTTCATTTTCATATGGATCGGTGATGTCGCAATAAAGGTATGTATACGTGCTGATGCGGCCGGCTTCAGCGCCTCACCGGCACGGTCTATATCCTTGTCCAGCGCCCGGGCCAGGCCACAAACACTACTCTCTGTCACTGCACGCGCCACCGCACTAACTGCTTCAAAGTCACCCTGGCTGGCAATCGGGAAACCGGCTTCAATCACGTCAACGTGCATCCGCTCCAGTGCCTTGGCAATACGCACCTTCTCGTCACGCGTCATGGATGCCCCGGGGCTCTGCTCGCCATCGCGCAAGGTGGTATCAAAAATTATTAATCTGTCATGATTACTCATCAGTAGACTCCATCAGGATCCCGTCACCTGTCGGCGTTACGGGCCACCTCAATTCACCAAACCTGTACAGCTCAGGTTGCTGAAAATAAAATATTGTTGCTGCGTTTTACCTCGCCAGGCATATGGATTATCTGCCCGCAGGCAGCAGTCGCAGGAGGGATAACAGCAGCAGGTATCCGGCCCTGGCCGGATTCTGAAAAGAACCACAGATTGTATTTTTACAGCGAACCATGGTTAAAGACTATTATAAAGTCGTCAGATTGCCAAGCCCTGACGGCCGTCATTCTCCGCGTTTTCTTGACTTGCGCCGGTTCCTGATCCCCACCAGGGTGTAGATAATCCCGAAAATGGAGTATCCCAGAAAACTGAGAAACAGAACCTTGGGCGGATCGATCGACGCAAAGACATACACCAGTACAACAACCAGAATTGCAACAAAGGAGACCCGGTTATTGAAATGGAATTCCTTAAAGCTGTAATAACGAATGTTACTGACCATTAACAGGCCCATCGACACCGTCAATACGAAGACAAGGTAAACCACGTCATCGCCTCTCAAACCCAGATCAGTGGCCGCCCAGACCAGGCCGGCCAGCACACCGGCTGCTGACGGACTCGGCAACCCCCTGAAATAACTTTTTTCTGCGGTGGCTACCTGAGCATTGAAGCGTGCCAGTCGCAATGCAGCGCTGGCGGTATAGATAAAGGCACCCAGCCAGCCGAGCTTTGCCCAACCGACACTAACCATGTCGCGCAATGCCCATTCATACATAATCAGCGCCGGAGCCAGCCCGAAACAGACCATGTCCGAAAGACTGTCATACTGAACCCCGAAGTCACTTTGCGTATTTGTCAATCGCGCAACACGGCCGTCGAGACCATCCATCACCATGGAAATAAAGATAGCTATCGCAGCTGCTTCAAAGCGGCCGTTCATGGCTGCCACAATGGCGTAAAAACCGGAGAACAGACCGGCGGTGGTAATCATGTTCGGCAACAGGTAAATACCGCGGCGTGAACGCTGTTGTTTGTTATCTGTATCCATAATCAGATTTCACCTGTTTCAGGCAGGTACCAGAAAGGCAATCGGGTCAGCACCACTATGCACCACGTCCCCCTCGGCTACAACCAGTCGACTGTTCTGCGGGAGATAAACATCAACACGCCCACCGAGATGTACAAAACCACAGCGTTTTCCCTGGCCGGTACGTTCGCCGAAACGAATATAACAATGCGGCTCGGTGTTAAAACGTCCGCGCATCATGACCATGACAATATCATCGCCCTCGTCGGTCTGCAGCCAGACGCCGTGTGGTTTGTCGCCACTCTCCGGATAATTGGGCGGCTCCAGCACCTTGCCCTCAACCGGGCTGCGTGTAGTAAAAACACCATAGGGATGCATTTGCACCGTTACCCGGATGCATTGCCGCAACAAATAAGGGTCATACTCGTTACTGACCGTGATCACCCTGCCGTCGGCCGGACTGACAACAGCCAGTGGCTGTGAAGGGATTTCACGGTCCGGGTCGCGGAACAGTACCAGCAACAACAGCCCACAGGTCCAGAAGACCAGCGACTGCATCACACCTATGAAATGCATCACCAGCACCGCCGCCAGAATAACTGCCAGCAGCGGCGCAAGCCCCTCACGAGCAATCATTGGCAGCAGTTCACAGCGTCATCCGGTTGCGGCTGTCTATATCAGGAAGGAGAAGACCTCAGTTTACGTTCTTGTCGACAATCTTGCCTTCGTTGATCCAGGACATCATGCCGCGCAGCTTGTTGCCGACAATTTCGATGGGATGCTCCCTGCCTATGCGGCGCTTCGCCTTCAGCGTTGCAGCACCGGCCTGGTTCTCCAGGATAAACTCGCGCGCGAACTCACCGTTCTGGATTTCCGTGAGGATACGGCGCATTTCCTGCTTGGTCTCGTCAGTGACGACGCGAGGACCACGTGTCAGGTCGCCGTATTCTGCGGTATTTGAAATCGAATAACGCATGTTCGCGATACCGCCCTCATACATCAGGTCAACAATCAGCTTGAGCTCATGCAGGCATTCAAAATACGCCATCTCCGGCGCATAGCCGGCTTCCACCAGGGTTTCAAAACCGGCCTGTACCAGTGACGTGGCGCCACCGCACAATACCGCCTGTTCACCGAACAGATCTGTTTCAGTTTCTTCCTGGAAAGTTGTCTCAATCACACCGGCACGACCACCGCCATTGGCAGAAGCATAAGACAGGGCAATATCCTTGGAACGACCGCTGGCATCCTGAAAGACTGCAATCAGGCTTGGAACACCGGCGCCGTTGGTATAGGTAGAGCGCACCAGGTGGCCCGGCCCTTTCGGTGCAATCATAATGACATCAAGATCAGCACGCGGCTCGATCTGTTCGTAATGAATATTAAAGCCATGCGCAAACGCCAGTGCTGCACCCTGCTTGATATTTGGC
>JAOUCV010000344.1 GCA_029859555.1 Gammaproteobacteria bacterium | reverse complement strand
GATCGCCGGCAGTACCTGAGCAGCAATATCCGGGATGAATAGCCGGCACACTGCCTGCAGGGTGTCGCGTTCGGTTATGGTGCCGTCGAAGTCACAAAACACCATGCTGCCATGTGGCCGGGTTTCGTGACCGGGGTGGTTGATCATGCCGCAATCAGTCGCCGCGACAGGGTGTGACGAGGGCGTAGGCAGAGTGATTGTGGATGGACTCAAAGTTTTCCGATTCGACGACATAGTCGAGAACACGCGGTTCCGCATTCAGGCGTGCCGCCACATCGCGTACCATGTCCTCGACGAACTTGGGATTTTCATAGGCCTGCTCGGTAACATATTTTTCATCCGGCCGTTTCAGCAGCCCGTACAGTTCGCAGGAGGCCTCGGCCTCGACAATGTCAATCAGGTCTTCGACCCAGATAAAGTCCTTGATAACAGCGCTCACGGTGACATGGGAGCGCTGATTATGTGCGCCATAATCGGAAATCTTCTTTGAACAGGGACACAGGCTGGTCACAGGCACGATCACTTTAACGGTCATGGTGATGTCATCGCCATGGATTTCACCGATAAAACTGACTTCATAATCAAGCAGGCTCTGTACACCCGTGACCGGTGCACTTTTGTTGACAAAGTAGGGGAAGTTCATTTCGATATGCCCCGATTCGGCTTCCAGCAACCCGGTCATTTCCGGCAACATCTGCCTGAAGGATTCAACCGACAACTCCTGTTCATGGCGGTTGAGAATGTCGACGAACCGTGACATGTGCGTGCCCTTGAAATGGTGCGGCAGGTTCACGTACATGTTGAACGATGCGATAGTATGCTGTTCGCCTGCGCTGCGATCCCTGACCCGTACCGGGTGGCGGATATTCTTGATGCCGACCTTGTCAATGGCAATACGGCGGGTGTCTTCGCGGCTTTGTACGTCAACGATCGGTTTGACCGTGTCCAGCATATTCATTCCTCCACGTCACCGGGCAAGTGATGCTCAGAGCGTCGACACCCGGATGGCGCAATATTTGAATTCCGGAATTTTGGCATCCGGGTCCAGTGCTTCGTTGGTAAGCAGGTTGGCGGCCGCTTCGTGATAACAGAACGGCAGGAAAACCTGCGCAGGTTGTACTGCATCATCGGCGCGCGCGGTTACCTCGACATTGCCACGCCTTGACGACAGGGTAATCGGGTCTCCGGCCTCTGCCCCCAGCTCCCGCAGGGTGTCAGGATGCAGACTGGCAACCGGTGACGGCTCCAGTTCATTGAGAACGGTGGCACGCCGTGTCATGGCGCCGGTGTGCCAGTGTTCCAGCTGGCGGCCGGTAATCAGCACAAACGGGTACTCCGGATCAGGTGTTTCCTGCGCGTGCCGGTAAGGTGAAATAACAAACTGTGCGCGGCCGTCACCGGTTGGAAAATCCTCGCGGAAGATAATCGGCTGCCCCGGATCGTTTTCAGTTACGCAGGGGTAGGTAACAGATTCCTGCTGCTGCAGGCGCTGCCAGCTGATACCGGCGATGCTCGGCATCGCCTTGCGCATTTCCTCGAATACCTGCTGCGGGCCTTCATAGTGCCAGTCGCAGCCGAGCCGTGTTGCCAGTTGCTGGATAATCCACAGGTCTTGTCTGGCCTCACCCGGCGGATCAATCGCCTGGCGTCCCAGTTGTACGCATCGGTCCGTATTGGTGAAGGTTCCGGTTTTCTCGGCAAACGCGGATGCAGGCAGTACCACATCGGCATAGAAAGCGGTTTCGGTGAGAAAGATATCCTGCACTACCAGGTGGTCGAGGCTTGCCAGCGCCTTGCGTGCATGATTCAGGTTGGGGTCGGACATGGCCGGATTTTCCCCCATGATATACATGCCGTGGATCTTTTCATCCAGTACCGCATGCATGATTTCGACCACCGTCAGACCCGGTTCCGGATCCAGTTCTGTGCCCCAGAGTTTTTCGAAACGCTTGCGGGCATCCTCGTTATCGACCCGCTGGTAGTCGGGATATACCATCGGTATGAGGCCGACATCGGAAGCACCCTGCACATTGTTCTGGCCGCGCAGCGGATGCAGTCCGGTGCCGGGGCGACCGATCTGTCCACATAACAGTGCCAGCGAAATCAGGGCGCGGGAATTATCGGTGCCATGCGAGTGCTGGGAAATACCCATGCCCCACAGGATCATGGAGGCATTTGCACTGGCGTAGACACGTGCGACTTCTTTCAGGGTCCCGGCGTCAATGCCACATAACGGTGCCACTGCTTCCGGACTGAAATTTTCCAGGTGTTTCTTGAGGTCTTCATAGCCATTGGTGCGGTCGGCGATGAAGTCTTTGTCCGCCAGTCCCTGGTCAATGACCGCATGCATAATGCCGTTCAACAGGGCGACGTCGGTATCCGGCTGGAACTGCAAGACATATTGCGCATGCCGTGCCAGGTTGTTGCGGCGCGGATCAATGACGATCAGCGTTTTTCCGTTTTTCACCGCATTTTTCATGAAAGTGGCGGCGACCGGATGATTTTCGGTCGGGTTGGCGCCAATCACGATAATGACATCCGCTTCGGCTACGTCCTGAACCGGGTTGGAGACCGCACCCGAGCCAATCATTTCAAGCAAGGCAACTACCGATGAAGCGTGACACAGGCGCGTGCAGTGATCGACATTGTTGCTGCGGAAACCGGTCCGCACCAGTTTCTGGAACAGGTAGGCCTCTTCGTTTGAACCCTTGGCCGAGCCGAAACCGGCCAGCGCCTTGCGACCCTTGCGGTCACGAATGTCGCGCAAACCGCCGGCAGCATGCTGCAGTGCCTCTTCCCAGCTCGCCTCACGGAAAATGCCGGAATAATCGGACGGATCGATATCCGGTGACAGCGTCTTCGGTGCGTCGTCACGGCGGATCAGCGGCCGGGTCAGGCGCTGCCGGTGATGCACATAGTCAAAGCCATAACGCCCCTTGACGCACAGGCGGTTGTGATTGGCCGGCCCATCGCGTCCCTCGACATGGAGGATGCGGTTG
>JAOUCV010000343.1 GCA_029859555.1 Gammaproteobacteria bacterium | reverse complement strand
CCTTGCTGGTAACAGCCTGGGTTGACGCAGCTGATTATTTGAATATGGAATCCAGGAACTGCTGCATCTTCTGCCAGGATGCCTTGTCAGTCTCTGCGTTATATTCAAGTGGCAGCCCGAACTTCTCGCCAAAGACATTGGCCTCCGGATTTGTGAAGCTGTGCCTGGCACCGGGGTAGTTGATGAACTCGAAGTCCGCACCAGCCGTCTCCATCTCTTTCTTGAACAGCTCAATCGACTCCTTGCTGACAAATGGGTCGTCGGCGCCGTTGGCAACCAGTATCTTTGCAGTGACCTTGTCAGCAACGGGTGGCAGGCCGTCGAGACCGCCATGGAAGCTGACCACGCCGTCAAGGTCGGCACCGGAACGTGCCATGCCCAGTACCACGCTGCCACCGAAGCAGTAGCCGATTGCCGCATTCAATTCCGGGTCCACTGTCTCATGACTGTTCAGGTAGTGACGTGCAGCGTTGAAGCGTGCCTGCATCATGTCCTGGTTCTGTCGCACTGCCGTCGCAAACTTGCCGGCATTATCCGGGTGGTCCGCTGTCTTGCCGCCGCCGTACATATCCACGGCCATTGCCGTGTAGCCTAGCCCTGCCAGCATCTCTGCACGTTTGCGGGCATAGCTGTTGTGTCCCCACCATTCGTGTACCACCAGGATGCCGGGACGCTTGCCGGTCAGGGCATCATCGTAGGCGAGATACCCCTTCATCACTGTATCGCCGGTCTGGTAACTGACTTCCTTGCCAACCACCGCCGCTTGCAACGGAGCAATGGCGATTGCCAATATCACTGCAGCTATTGTTCGTAACATACATCCTCCAACTATGCGTGTTGCAGGTAACTCTTGCATTACCTTGCAACAACTAAAGAAACGGGTAACAAAAAACAATGCTTGCCTTTTTATGCTGCATTCGAGCTTCAGCCAGGGCCGGAGCAATCAAAAGGGTCAATGCCAAACGATTATAATTTATAACGCCTGACTTGTCGGGTCAGCGGGCAAGGGCAGATGAGCTGGTACGCTACTCGGCTGTCGCTGCGCGTGGGCGCACACCCAGCACGTTCGGAATCGGCCAGGCTACCGATATATCATCATCCTGAGGGAACGAAGTGCCGTGACTGCCGGATAATTCGAACTCTGTGTCTGCGGTTTTTACGTAGAGCTGGGCCTGCGATCCGCCTTCCAGGTGCTGCGCGGCGACCACGCCTGTGCCGAGACCTAACAGTACGTTGTTGAAATCATGCATCGTGTAGGGCGAAGGGCAAAAGATGAACAGAATCCGCCCGGACGCGTCCTCTCCGAGAGCCGCTTCACTCCACTTCTTCTTCTGCTGGCGCCAGCGGTTCTGCCCCGGCCGCTTGATCAGCCTGAGATTCTGCACCAGCGAGGCATAATCCTGAAGTATGGTTTCCATGCTGACGCCAGGGCTGTCCAGGTCAAAGATACGAAATTGTGGCAGCCCGTCCCGGCGTGGATCAAAAGCTGCCACAGACTGGTAGGCATTGACGTTATCGTTGTGCAGATGTTCCCGGAAGCGCAGATGCCCGACATGAGTGCTGTGGTCTGTTCCGTACATGCCGGCATTGATGGCAGCCGTGAAGTGATGTGCCTTGCTCCACTGCCTGGCGGTGCGTCGGCTCGACCCGTCTTCAAGGCTGCGTCCGGTGAACTCCAGTGACCAGAGTTCCGGGTCGATGCGCAGGATGGTGATAACCGAGTCAGCGGATTTGCCGGGCCGGCTTGCCGGGAACTTTCCAAGATCCATCCCGGGTGCGAGTGACTGCCACGGAGCATCGGTAATCCCCGCGGATGTGAGCAGCAGGAAAACGAAAAACATGATCGCCTGCATGGCTGTGTAGGGTGAATAACGGGTCATGCGGACAAGGGTACTTTATAAGTCGCTGCGGGGTAAGAGAGGCGGGTAGCTGCTTGTCCTGTGGCGTGGGATTATCCGGGTCAATGCCTGATCGCAGTCACTTGAAGATGTCATTCAAAAACCCTGTTTAGCCACAGCAGCACACGGAATTACACGGAATTACAAGGAAATATACTATAAAAAAAGGCATTTTCTTCCCTGTGCTGCCGTGGTAAAGATTTTCAGGCAACTACCCTTCGGGGCAGGCTTTATGAATTAGTCAAACTATCGACGGGTCAATCGACACTTGGTCCTTTGATTTCCTGACAGCGATGATCTCGACCGGTGAGATGCGTCCAGCGGCAATGTTTTCCACCATGTTGCTGATCTTGACGGGTGCGGATTCACCCATGGCGATATGCACACCCAGTGGCGGGGCACCACCGGCCTGTTCCACTCGCCTGCGTGTTTCAGCAAAAAACTCTGCCGCAAACTCACGGCGGTCACGTATTTTGAGGACATCGAAACCGGCCAGTTCGAGCGCCTCCGTGTACTGCTGCCGGGTAGCCAGTGCGCTGGTGCCGGGTACGCTGGACCATGGAACCGGGTAGCTGAGCGGTTCGTCACTGGTCTGCATCACGTCGTAGACGCCAAACACACCAGCTGGCTTTATCAGGCGGTAAACCTCTGCGAACAGCCCGGCCTTGTTGGCGATATTCATACCGACATGCAGCATGAAGGCGGCATCAAAACTTTGATCGGTAAATGGCATCGCGGTGGCATCACCCTGGTGGAGTTCGACCTGGCCGGACAGGCCAACCCAGTCGCACAGGGATTGTCCGGCTGATACAAATTCAGGTGTCAGGTCGATGCCGGTGACACGACAGCCGAAGCGGCTGGCAACGAAACGGGAGGTACCGCCGATGCCGCAACCGACATCCAGCGTGTGATCGTCTGCCGACAGTTCCAGCTGACTGATGAAGTCCTCTGAGGCCTGGCGGCCACCGATGTGAAATTCGTCCACCGGGGCGAGTTCATCGACGGTGACGGTGGCAGGTGTCTTGCCGATCGCCTCTACTCCGCTAACAATCCGCTCCAGTAACTGCCCATGGGTGTAGTGTGCGGCGACGCTGTTTTTCATT
>JAOUCV010000342.1 GCA_029859555.1 Gammaproteobacteria bacterium | reverse complement strand
TGATAGGAGTCGACCGGAAAAAAGACCATGAAACCTTGCACAAGGCCTACAATGATGCCGGCGGTGTCACGGCTGCCTTTAACCTGAACCTGCTAGAGCGTGCCAATCGCGAGCTGGATGCGAACTTCAACCTTGATGCCTTTGAGCACTTCGCAGCCTATAATGTTGTTGTCGGGCGTATAGAAATGCACCTTATCAGTACTCGCAAGCAAACGGTCCATATCGACGGACATGACTTTGAATTCAATGCCGGCGATTCCATACACACTGAAAATTCCTATAAATACACTGATTCCGAGTTTCAGGAGATTGCACAGCAGGCGGGGTTTTCCTTGTGTGACACCTGGACCGACAGTGATGGCCTGTTCAGTATTTATTTTCTACGTGTTAAATAAGCAGTAGTCGATAATTACTTGCGCCAAAACAGACAAGGATTCTGATTATGAAAATACTCATGGTACTGACCTCGCATGACCAGCTTGGTAATACCGGCAGGAAAACCGGCTTCTGGCTGGAGGAATTTGCTGCACCGTATTATGTATTGAGTGATGCGGGTGCCGAAATCACCCTCGCATCTCCGGCCGGTGGCCAGCCACCGCTTGATCCAAAAAGTGCGGAACCGGATTTCCTCACTGACGCCACCCGGCGTTTTGACGCTGATGCGCAAGCCCAGGCAGCATTGGCAAACACCCTGAAACTTTCCGGGATCAAGGCAGATGAATACGACGCGCTGTTTTATCCCGGAGGCCATGGTCCGCTATGGGACCTGGCAGAGGACCCCCATTCCATCGCCCTGATCGAATCAATGTATGTTTCCGGCAAGCCGGTTGCTGCCGTTTGTCATGCGCCCGGCGTACTCAAGGGCGCTACCCTGGCGGATGGCAGTGCGCTGGTAAAAGGGAAATCCCTGACCGGCTTCAGTAACAGCGAGGAGGCTGCGGTAGAACTTACCGATGTCGTGCCTTTTTTGCTGGAAGATTTGTTACAGGAACAGGGAGCAAGCTACTCCAGGGCAGATGACTGGCAGGTCTATACCGTTACCGATGGCAACCTGATTACCGGCCAGAACCCGGCCTCTTCTGAACAGGTAGCACAGGCGGTACTGAAAAGGCTGGGCCAATAGTCAGCAGATCGAGGCACTGGCTGGCCCTGGCAAGGCCGCCGAAACGGCTACTTTTTTCTGGAACATTTTAAAATAGCCGTCGTTATCCGGTGCCCCCGGCATCCCCGTTAACGTATGTCGTGCGATTAGCACCGTTCATCGCGGTGTGGGCTGCTGGCCGGAACTAATCAAGGGCCTGTTTGTCTCTGAGAAAGCACGTCAATTATCGTATCGCGTTATAATCAGCCGCGCCCGCAGGCTGGCGGGGTGCTCAAAAATACAGGAGAGAGGTAGTTGAACAATGACGGACATAGCCATGCAGGCTGAAGCGGATACGGGTGACACACTGAAGGCCTTTGACAGGCTCAGAAGCGAGCTGGAAACCTGTATTATCGGGCAGCAAACACTGGTTGAACACCTGCTGGTAGCGCTGCTGGCTGACGGACACTTGCTGGTGGAGGGTGCGCCGGGACTGGCGAAGACCACCGCCATCAAGGAACTGGCGAAGCGCATAGAAGGCGATTTCCACCGTTTGCAATTTACTCCGGACCTGTTGCCGGGCGATCTTACCGGTACCGAAATGTACCGGCCGCAAACCGGCGAGTTCGAATTTCAGCAAGGACCAATCTTTCATAACCTGGTGCTGGCCGATGAAATCAACCGTGCGCCGGCAAAAGTACAGTCGGCACTGCTGGAGGCCATGGGTGAACGCCAGATCACTGTGGGCCAGCGTACCTACACATTGCCACGGCTGTTCCTGGTAATGGCAACACAGAACCCGATTGAACAGGAAGGTACCTACCCGTTACCAGAGGCACAGCTTGACCGTTTCCTGATGCACGTGCGTGTTGCCTATCCTGATGTCGGCGCCGAAAAGAAAATCCTCGAACTGGCGCGTAAGCAGGCGCGCTCACAGGCACTCAATGATGCGGCAGAAGATGTGCTGCTGTCACAGGCGCAGATTTTCAAGGCGCAGCAGGAAGTGTTGTCATTGCACATGGCGCCGGCGGTTGAGGAATACCTGGTGCAGTTATTGCTCGCCTCACGCGACCCGGCACCCTACGGGGATGATCTTGCCCGCTGGATTAATTATGGCGCAAGCCCGCGTGGCACTATCGCGCTGGACCGTTGCGCACGTGCCCAGGCCTGGCTGCAGGGCAGGGACTATGTATCCCCGGATGATATTCAGGCGGTTGTCTTCGATACACTGCGACACCGTATTTTGCTGTCGTTTGAGGCCGAAGCTGAAGGGCTGACCTCTGATGATGTCATTCACGAGCTTGTCAGGCGTGTACCGGTTTCCTGAGCAGCAATCCCGAGCATCAATGAAGATACCGAACCCCTTCAAAAAAACAGTTGACCACGAACATACTACCGGGACGGGTGACAGCCCGGGTGTTGTACATGCCAGCATTGATGAGTTGGTTCATTGTCGACTGCAGGCACGTGATTTACGTCTCGACAGCCGGCAACCGGCACGCAGTGCCATTACCGGGGCGCATGCCTCGCGTTTTCGCGGTCGTGGCATGGACTACCTCGAATCGAGAGCCTATCAGCCGGGTGATGATATTCGCTGCATGGACTGGCGTGTAACTGCGCGTTCCGGGCATGCACATGTAAAACTTTATCAGGAAGAACGTGAACGGCCTGTCGTGGTTATGATTGATCTGGGTCCCGGCATGTTCTTTGCCACCCGCGGGGTGTTCAAGTCGGTGATTGCGGCACGTGCAGCTGCGCTGATTGGCTGGGCCGCAATACAAAACGGCGACCGTATCGGCGCATTGTTGTTTAATGGCGGACACCATGAGATTCGGCCACAGGGAGGACAGCGTGGCGTGCTGCGCCTGATCCGTGAGCTGGTGAATTCGACCGCACCGGATACTGCGCTTTCCGGGCATGCGGCATATAACG
>JAOUCV010000340.1 GCA_029859555.1 Gammaproteobacteria bacterium | reverse complement strand
GCATGGGATGCCATTCTACTGAGTGGCGGCGGTAATGACCTGATCGACGATATCGGGAAAATTATCAAGAAATTCAGTGAAAAGAAAAGTCATCCTGATGAGTATTGTGACCTCGATAAGTTGGATAAAACACTGGCAAGGGTTAAGAAAGGTTATCGCAAAATTATCAGGCTCAGGGACAAGGCCGGGAGCTCTTGCAAGGGTAAGCCGGTGATCACGCACACCTACGACTGGATGACGCCCCGGAATTCACCGGCCAGATTTTTCCCGTTCAAGGTCTCTGGCCCGTGGATATACACGGCGCTGAAAGATGCCGGGGTACCGGAGTCGGAATGGAATGCCATCTCTGATTTCGTCGTTAACAGTCTGCGGGATACCCTCAAGGGTCTGACGCGAGGTGCGGACAGATTGTCCAATTTTCATGTGGTTGATACGCAGGATACCATTACTCCTGCTGCGCTTGGGGAGACCGGGACAAGTGGTGACTGGATGAATGAAATTCATCCGACGGGGGATGGCTACAAGGCAATAGCTGTTGAGATATCGAAGAAGGTGAGGGGGCTTTTATAGTTACGAAAAAGGTGTCAGGGCAGAAATATTTCTGCTCACAATTGATTCCGCCTTGCTTGAGCAGCGATTCCAGTGAATGCTCTACCTGGGTGGCATCCCGGTGATCTGTAAAACAGCCAGCGAGCCGCTTGAGAATATGTGTGCGCTGCTCAACTTCGCACAACAACAGTCCGCCACTGTCTGAACTGACCTTGCCACCGTCAAATTCACCCACCACCGCACGCCGTCCAAGGCCGTGAAATTCCAATTAACCTGCGCTACACTCGGTCTTCTTAAGGCTGCTGCTGCTTGGTTGCATAACTGATTTTTCGCACAACTGTTATGCCAGAGTATGCAGCCTTTTTCTATACTACCGGTGAGAAATGCGGGCTAACTGCATGACTGACAAAAAACTAATGTTGTATCTGGTTGCCGTTCCTTCGGTGGTAATCACGTTGACAGGGATCAAGGCGGCTTCGTCAATAATAGTCCCGCTGCTGCTGGCCTTTATGCTGGCAACCATTGCCGGCTCGCTTGTACTTTACCTGCAGAGTCGAGGCTTGCCCAGGTGGCTCTCCATGCTGATTGTACTGCTGGCTGTTGTCCTGCTGGTGATTGGTCTCGGGCTGTTTGTCAGCAGTGCCGCCATGGAGTTCAGCAACAGGATTCCGTATTACGAGTCACAGTTTCTGGGAATGATGGATCAGTTGATGACCACATTGAATAACTTCGGGGTCAGACTTGAAAAATCGGAGTTGCTGCATCCATGGAGCCCAATGATTGTCATGGGATTTATCGGTGGTTTCATGCAAAGCCTCCAGGTGGTGCTGGCAGAGAGTTTTATGATCCTGATGCTGGTGATCTTTTTGCTGTTCAGTCAGGAGCTGTTTTTCCGCAAAATGCACCGGCTGTTTGGCGAGCAGCATTCTCAGCAGTTGTTTGGCGTTTTTTCACAACAGATCAATCGCTATGTCCTGATCAAGTCGGGCATCTCGGCAGTAACCGGCATGTCTGTGGCTGTGGGACTGTATCTGATGGATATAGAGCATGCGTTCTTGTGGGGAGTTATGGCATTTATGTTTAACTTCATACCAAATATCGGGTCTATCATTGCAGCGGTCCCCCCCATGCTGATTGCCCTGGCAGACCATGGCCCTGCCATGATGTTATGGGTCGGGCTTTTCTATCTGGGCATCAATGTTGTCTTCGGTGTGATGATTGAACCGCGTGTAACGGGAAAAGGGCTGGGTCTGTCCAGCGTTGTGGTGTTGCTCTCCCTGATCTTCTGGGGCTGGATCCTGGGCCCGGTGGGCATGTTGCTTTCCATTCCGCTTACGATTATGGCGAAAGTGGCCTGTGACCTGAATCCGCGGACGCAGTGGATCTCCATATTGTTGAGTGACGACCAGGATCAGCAGGCATAATCACGAAGCGGGTAACGCAAGGCAATCGCGTGTAATTGATGGTTATTGGTTCCATAAAAGGGGACGGCGCCATTAAACCCTTTATCGCTTTCTTTAATTGTCTTCCCGTGCAGCCAGTTCCCGCTGGCGCCGTTCGGCTTCCTGTTCGCGGGCGTCGTCAATCACCTGCAGGACTTCTGCCACATCGGCATCTACCGTGCTGCGCGCAAAGTGCCCGCTAAGTGGTGTGTCGTGCTGCAGGTTGCCGCTTTCATACAGTCCCCAAATTTCCTTGCCGTAGTCGGTTTTCAGTAACTCCGGTGCATAACGGCCGAAATGAATTGCCATATTGTCAACATCCCGCTCCAGCATCGTGCCCGCGCTGTTATTACCTGCGGCATTGACCGCTTGTGGAAGATCGATAATGACGGGCCCTTCCTTATCAACTAACACGTTGAACGGCGATAAGTCGCCATGGACAAGACCCGAGCAGAGCATGCGCACTATTTCTGCAATTATTCGCTGGTGATACTCGCGTGCCTGCGTGCTGGTCAGGGTCAGGTCATTGAGTCTCGGCGCGGCGATGCCGTCGTCATCGGTTATCAGTTCCATCAACAGTACGCCATCAACAAAGCCATAAGGGGTAGGCACGCGCACACCGGCAGCGGCCAGACAATAGAGTGCATCGACTTCTGCGCTGACCCAGGCTTGTTCTGATTCTCTTTGTCCGTAACGGCTGCGTTTCCCCATGGCACGGGCCCGGCGGCTGTTTTTAACCTTGCGTCCTTCCTGGTACTGCACGGCTTGTTTGAAGCTGCGCTGGTTGGCGGCTTTATAAACCTTGGCGCAGCGTATCTCTGTGCCACAGCGAACCACATAGACCTGTGCTTCTTTACCGCTCATCAACTGGGAGAGAATCTCGTCGATCAGGCCGTCTTCGACAAGTGGTTTCAATCGTTTAGGTACTTTCATGGGCGCTTTATACGCTGTCAGGCAGCGTAATGGAATGACAAGCAACAAAAAGTAAAAAGAAGTAAAAAGGGGTCAGACCCCTTTTTACTTCT
>JAOUCV010000341.1 GCA_029859555.1 Gammaproteobacteria bacterium | reverse complement strand
GTGATGCTTATGAAGCTATCGAAGTGCATGAAATGAAAAGGGTCGATGGCTTTATGAAAATGCGTGAGGTGACGGACATGGTGATCACGGCGAACAGTCAGATACAGTTAGAGCCCGGGGGCTGGCATTTGATGATGATGGGGCCGAAGCAACACCTGAGTACCGGGGAGGAGGTCGACCTGACGTTGACCTTCAAGTCGGGCAAGAAACAAAGAGTGTCTGTTAAGGTGGCAGCCAGGTAGACATGGCTACAAGCGGTTTTGCGGTTAATTATTCGTTAAATAATCAACAAACTTTCATAACCCATGAAAATAAAACAACCTTCATATTGTATTTTATTCATGCTCGCCGTGCTGGGATTGTATATGGCCAGCGTCAATGCAGGGAACTCACCGACTCAAGAACCGCTGACAGAGCTGCTTTTCGAGACCAGCATGGGTTCTTTTACCCTGGAGCTTTATTCTGACAAGGCGCCCAAAACCGTCGCCAATTTCCTGGCCTATGTTGATGACGGTTTTTATGACAACACCCTTCTTCATCGCGTTATACCTGACTTTGTCATACAGGGCGGTGGTTTCGAGTCTGGAATGAAATATAAAACACCCGGGGCGCCGGTAAAAAACGAATCAAGTAATCGTCTAAAAAACCTGACAGGGACGATTTCCATGGCGCGCAGGACACATCCGGATACAGCTACGTCCCAGTTTTATATCAACCTGTCGCACAACAGCAGCCTCGACTATATATCCGACCTGCAGCCCGGCTATACAGTGTTTGGAAAAATCAGCAAGGGCATGGACGTTATTAACAAAATTTCCATGGTGGAAACAACAACAGTAGATCGCAGTAAAGATGTTCCAAAGGATGATGTAGTTCTGCTCTCGGTCAAGCGTAAATCGCCAGCGGATTCAGTAAAGGCGGCTAAATATTCCGAGGTGCCGGAGAAAGAAACAAGTGCCGCGGAGAAAAAAAAGAATACGTTTGTAGCAGGAGAGCACTATATTGTGCTGGATGAACCGGTCGCCACCCGTGATAGCAGTAAAATAGAGGTGCTAGAGATGTTTTCATATGGTTGTCCACATTGTTATGAGTTTGAATCACAAATTCATGCGTGGCGTAAGCAGCAGGCCAGTGACGTCGATTTCTGGTACTCGCCGGCGGTATGGAGCAAGACAATGGGACTGTATGCACGGGCATTTTACGCGGCAAGGGCGTTAAACGTGATGGACGATATACATTTCCCCCTGTT
Organism: Gammaproteobacteria bacterium; assembly: GCA_029859555.1. Classification (GTDB taxonomy): domain Bacteria; phylum Pseudomonadota; class Gammaproteobacteria; order UBA9214; family UBA9214; genus UBA9214. The sequence continues at coordinate 1,767 of JAOUCV010000341.1, read as the reverse complement.
CACATCAATAGTCGTTGAGCAGCGAAAGCTTAGCAATGAAAGCGAACTGGCAGAATTCTTTGCCGAGCACGGCGTAGATAAAGAAACCTTTGTAGAAGCCATGCAGTCACCTGCTGTAATCAAGCAGGCCGAAGCGGCAGAGGCGCGAGTCCGCAGTTATAAACCAGTCGGTGTGCCGGAAATCGTTGTCAATGGTAAGTACCGTGTTGACCGAATGCATGCAGGTGGCCTGACAGAAATGCTGATGGTGACAGATTATCTGGTAAACAGGGAGCGTGTTGCAATAGCGAATCAAGCAACCTCTGATTAATTCAGTGACCCGCATCATTGCCAGCAAAGCGTGACGGTTTCGTAACGACAAATCAATAAGTCAGATATTGCGACGTCACTTCGTTACTCGCAATGACGACGTATCAGCGGCTCCATAAGATTTTCCGAAAGCATGGCCGGTTATCGAGGGCAACAGATGATAAACATTCAACCAGAGAGTGGCGGGCATGCCAAATTTGTCGAAATAAACCCAAACCCGGTACTTTCTTGCGGAGCGAATGGCGAGCTGCACTTTGTAAACCCCGCAACATCAAAAATGCTTAAAGACCTGGGCATGATGGATGTTGGAGAGATTCTGCCCCGTGACCACAAGGAAGTGGCAAAGGCCAGCCTGGACACCAGCACAGCCCTGGTCAAGGAGTGCAGGGTGGGCGGCAGAATCCTCACCTGGCTATATCAGTCAGTTAGCGGCAGTGACGAAATTTACATCTATGGCCACGATGTTACCGGCTATCAGTCCAGTACCTCTGACGCTATGAATTTTCCAAGGTCTAACCCCAGTCCGGTACTCACGTCCGGGGCGGATGGCGAGTTGCACTTTGTGAATCCGGCAACATCGCAGCTATTTGATGACCTGGGATTGGAGCATGTTGGCGAGATGCTTCCCCACAACCATATAGCGTTGGTGAAGGCCTCCCTGAAAACCAGCACACCGCTCACCGGGGAGCGCAAGGTGGCTGGTCGAAACCTTGTCTGGCTATACCGGTCAATCGACGGCTGTGACGATGTTTACATCTACGGCCATGATATTTCCGGCTGTGACCCAAAAATATTCTGTATAGAAGGTTTTCCCAACGCAAACCCCAACCCGGTTTTTTCAGTGGGTGCAGACGGTGTGCCGCGACACATGAATTATGCAACCTCACAATTACTTGGAAAACTGGGGCTCGAAAATACCACAGATATTCTTCCCCGCAATCATCAGCAACTGGTTAATGCCTGCCTGGGTACCAGTGCGCCTGTCACTAGAGAACGTAATGTGGCGGGCAGGACCATTATCTGGTCATATCATCCAATCGACGACAGTGATCTGATTTATATCTATGGGTATGACATTACAGACTATCATCCAAATATCTTCTGAGGAGGTAAGCGGGTACAGATCCGAATGGCACTTACTTAAGCCAAAACCACCGTCATCCCGGCGCAGGCCGGGATCCAGCTGCACCGTCGGTGGCTTCGTTCCCTGGATTATTCGCTTCGCTCACCCTGCGGGCCGCCCTGTGGGCGTTCAACGCGCTACGCGCTTTTGTCCGGCCTGCGCCGGAATGACGGGAAGGCGTAATCTGCTCGTTATCTACCTTAAGTAAGTGCCATTCGGTACAGATCCTGATTTCAATCATGTTTAAGGCCTACCATGAACGATCGCTTCTGGCTTGTTCTACTATTAAATTCGAAACTCTGATGAAGATGTACTTTTTCTGAAAAAAAAGTTTA
>JAOUCV010000339.1 GCA_029859555.1 Gammaproteobacteria bacterium | reverse complement strand
GCAGAGAAAATATCAGCCACCAAACGGCGACCATCAAAAATGAGATGCGTACAGCTGCTGCGCCGTCAGCGAGAGAAAAATTTTCCGGGTGCAATACCATCAATACGTTGAGTGATAACAATATGCCACCGCCCAGGTATCCCAGCGAAAAACCAAGCGCGGATGTCTGGTCGATTTTATCTTCACGGGACACAAATGGCAGCAGCGAGTCGTAAAATACATTACTCCCGGAAAAGCCAATCATGGCAAGCACATACAAAAAAGCTGCGAGAAACCAGTCGCCCTCACCAATTAGATATAACCCGGCTGTCATCAACACCCCGAGAAAGGCAAATGAAAACAGCAAGGCCTTGCGCCGGCTCATGCAGTCGGCAATAGCACCAAGTAATGGTGCCAGCACGACAATCAACAGGCTTGCTAGTGAATTAGCCATACCCAGCCTGAAGGTGCTGGTTGCGGCATCCACCCCTGAATTCCAGTATTCCTTGAAGAAAACAGGAAAAAACCCAGCCATCACCGTGGTTGCAAAGGCCGAATTTGCCCAGTCATACATGGCCCAACCCCATTTCTGCCGGGCACCGTTCACTTTATCTGTCATCGGAATCAATCATGATATTCGTGGATAATAGAATCTCAACACCAATTAGATATCACTATGGTTACAGAAGCACTGCCATTTTGGAACACAAAAACACTGCAGGAGATGACACCCGAGGAATGGGAGTCACTTTGTGACGGTTGCGGCCGGTGTTGCCTGCAAAAACTGGAAGATATTGATACCGGTTTATACTTTTACACTAACGTTGCCTGCCGCTTGCTCGACGATACAAGCTGTCGCTGTAAAAACTACCCGGAGCGGATAACGCTGGTAAAGGACTGCCTGGTGCTATCACCCACAGACCGGCAGCACTATGACTGGCTGCCTGTCAGCTGCGCCTATCGACGGCTTGCGCATGGCCTTGATCTGGAATGGTGGCACCCACTGGTTTCCGGTAACCCGGATACCGTTCACGAGGCAAAAATATCTGTGCGCAACCGTACCATTTGCGAAGACCGGGTAGCGGAGGAACAACTGGAAGAGCATATCATCAGCTGGATTGAATTCTGAAAAGCACCTAGTGTTCCCGTGTAGACAGAAATCGTATTTCAGGCCATTTTTCAATAGCCAGATCAAGATTCACCCGCGTCGGCGCAATATAAACAAGCGCACCACTCTGGTCTTCACCAAGATTGTCATATGCCTTGGTGCGGAACTGTTCTTCCATTACGCGATCATCACATTCTATCCAGCGCGCTGTTGCAACAGCCACAGATTCAAACTGGCATTCCACGTTATATTCAGCTTTCAAGCGGTGCGCTACCACGTCAAATTGCAGCACACCCACTGCACCCAGTATAAGTGCATTATTCTTCATCGGTCGAAATAACTGGGTAGCGCCCTCTTCACACAACTGATCCAGGCCTTTCTGCAACGCTTTCATCCGTAGCGGGTCCTTCAGAATGGCGCGCCGAAACAACTCCGGAGCAAAATTCGGAATCCCGGTAAACTTTAGATCTTCCCCCTGGGTAAAAGTGTCCCCGATACGGATAGTGCCATGATTATGCAGGCCGATAATATCGCCGGTGTAGGCTTCTTCTACATGCCCGCGATCCGAAGCAAGGAAAGTCACTGCATTTGATACCTGCACATCACGGCCAATGCGAACATGCCGCATCTTCATCCCTTTCTTATAGCTGCCGGAACAAATCCGCAGAAAAGCAATCCGGTCACGATGCGCCGGATCCATGTTTGCCTGTATCTTGAACACAAAACCTGAAAACTTGTCTTCCGCCGGTTCAACCGTCCGGGTCATTGTTTTTCGCGGTAACGGTGACGGCGCAATGCTGACAAAATGTTCCAGCAATTCGTTAACACCAAAATTATTAATTGCCGAGCCGAAGGAAACCGGAGTTAGTTCGCCGCGAAGATAGGCTTGCTGGTCAAACTCATGGCTGGCGCCTGCAACCAACTCAATTTCATCACGCAATTCAGCTGCCTGATCACCAAGCACCTCGTCCAGTTCAGGGTTATCAAGCCCCTGGATAATATCGACATCCTGTCGCTGACTGTTCTTGCCCGACTCGTACAGGTGCACAGCATCGTTAAGTATGTGATAAATCCCCTTGAAACGTTTCCCCATACCGACGGGCCAGGTAATCGGCGCGCACTTGATCTTGAGAATCTCTTCCACCTCATCCAGCAACTCGATGGGATCGCGGCCTTCACGATCAAGCTTGTTGATGAATGTGGATATCGGCGTGTCACGCAAACGGCAAACATCCATAAGCTTGATGGTACGCTCCTCAACACCCTTGGCGCAGTCGATCACCATGAGCGCGGAATCAACCGCTGTCAGTGTCCGGTAGGTGTCTTCCGAAAAGTCTTCATGGCCCGGGGTATCGAGCAGGTTCACGATTGCATCACCGTAGGGAAACTGCATGACAGAAGATGTCACAGAAATACCGCGCTGCTTTTCCAGTTCCATCCAGTCGGAGGTTGCATGACGTGCGGCCTTGCGCCCCTTCACCGTGCCAGCCAACTGAATAGCACCACCAAACAGCAGTAACTTTTCAGTCAGGGTCGTCTTGCCCGCATCCGGGTGGGAAATAATGGCAAAGGTACGGCGTCGTACCGCCTGTTGTTCAGAGTTACTCATGTCAAACAGGAAAATCCAGCTATCAGAAAGGCGCGTATTCTACCTGATGGCGACAGTCACGTCGCCGGGATTTTATAAAACAATGAGTTACAAGGTCCGGGCCAGTATCAATGCATCCTCACGGCCATCGCCTGCAGGGTAATAATCACGCCGGCAGCCCAGTTCGTTAAACCCCTCATCCTCATAAAGGGCACGCGCCGAAACATTTGACGGACGTACTTCCAGAAAGACCACATCGGTATCATGCCGCCGCGCGATCCCCACCACATGTCGAAGCATCTTCCTGCCAAGGCCCTGCAGACGGGACTCTTTACGCACACAGAGG
>JAOUCV010000052.1 GCA_029859555.1 Gammaproteobacteria bacterium | reverse complement strand
TGGTCCTCAATGGCACGCTTGCTGCTGCTGGTGACAAATATCAGCTCCTCAATGCCGGCATTGACGGCCTCTTCTGCCGCGTACTGGATCAGCGGCTTATCCACCACCGTCAGCATCTCCTTTGGATTTGCCTTGGTTGCCGGCAGAAAACGTGTCCCCAAACCTGCCACCGGAAAGACTGCTTTTGTTACTTTTTTATTCATAGCGCTTGTCCTTGACTGGTTATTGGCGGATCAGTTTTCCTGGATTCGGTCATAAACGTCTTCAAAACGTACGATGTCATCCTCACCGAGGTAACCACCTGACTGAATCTCGATCACTTCCAGCGGAATATTGCCCGGGTTTTCAAGACGATGCTTTTCACCCATTGGAATATAGGTTGATTCATCTTCATGCAGTATAAGGAGCTCGTCGCCACAGGTTACCTTTGCTGTTCCTTTAACTACCACCCAGTGCTCCGCACGATGGTGATGCATTTGCAGGGATAATTGCGCGCCCGGTTTTACCGTCAGGCGCTTCACCTGGAATCGCGGACCGGCATCAATGCCCTCGTATGAACCCCACGGCCTGTATACCCGGCGATGCACCTTGTGCTCTTCGCGGCCACATTCTTTCAGACGATTAACAATCGCCTTAACGTCCTGCGCCTTGTCCTTGCTGGCAACCAGTACCGCATCGGCTGTTTCAACCACAATGATATCTTCAACACCCACCGTTGCCAGGCACCGGTGCTGTGCAACCAGAAAGGCATTGCGGGTATCCTCGGCAATAACATCACCCTGGATAACATTACCGCCCTCATCACGCGGACAAATTTTCCAGAGTGCCGACCAGGCACCAACGTCTGACCAGCCGGCACTAATCGGCACAACAACAGCCCGGTCAGTATTTTCCATGACGGCATAATCAATAGAGTCGCTCGGACTGGACAGGAAATCCGCCTCTCTCACCCTGAAAAAATCGGTATCCTGCTTGCCCTGCGTCACGGCGTTGCGACAGGCTGTCAGAATAGCCGGATGGTGCTGGCCAATCTCGTCCAGCCAGCGATCGGCACGCATCAGGAAGATACCGCTGTTCCAGTAATAATCGCCTTCACTGATGTATTGTTGCGCGGTTTCAAGATCCGGCTTCTCAACGAAGCTGGCAACAGAATATGCCGACGTGCCGGAAACCTCTACATCACGCTTGATATATCCGTAACCGGTTTCGGGCGCATCAGGGACAATACCGAAGGTGACCAGCGCACCCTGTTCTGCATTGACGCCACCTTGCCGGACGGCTGCAACAAACTGTTGCGGCTCTGTCATCACATGGTCGGCCGGCATCACCACCATCATGGCATCCGGATCCTGCCTGACCAGATACAATGCCGCCAGTGTCAGCGCTGGTGCGGTATTTCGACCTTCGGGTTCGAGAATAATCGTGGCAGGTTTTTTACCCAACTGGGCTACCTGCTCTGCCACCAGGAACCGGTGTTCCTCGTTGCAGACATACACTGCATCACCCAGCCCCTCTATGTCGTCAAGACGGTTGGCCGTCTCCTGCAGTAATGTGTTTTCCGAGACCAGCGGCAGCAAGGGTTTAGGATAATTCTCACGTGACATTGGCCACAAACGCGAACCTGAACCGCCAGATAAAATAACCGGATAAAGTGCCATCGAAAGCTGTTCCTTATGATTTTTAGTCGTTCATCAACAGAGCCGTACTGAACACTATAATAGTCGACTATCAGTCAGGAATATTAAATAGTTGCCTGACAATCGTCCGGAGTCCCAAAGCGAATGGCGGCAGATGATATTCTCTGGAGCCGGCCTGCGATCAATCCCGGTCAATATCCGGCATTTAATAATAACTAACTGTTTTATATAATTTTTATATTTTTTCGGGCGCAGAACAGGCCCGCACAGGATGGCACCGGTGAGGACGGCAATAACCCGGACAGGGCCGTCCGGGTTATTACCGGGACGAAATTATTTCTTTACGGGTACCGCCACCGTCAGATTATCGCGATTCTTGTCGATGGTCGCAGCACCAATGCCTCTCACTTTTGCCAAATCGTCAACACTGCCAAACGGTCCATTCGCATCGCGATAGGCAACAATGCCGGCCGCCTTGTTCTCGCCGACGCCGTCGATTGCACTCGCCAGCACGCCGGCACTGGCCGTATTTATATCAACCGACTCTGCCTGCACCTGCATCGATACCAGCATTACCAGCAGTAAAATGAATTTTGATAAATGATTCATATCTGTCTCCTTTGGTGTAAGTTCTTCCCTGTAAAAGTTATCTGTGTAACTGCAACCCGGCTGTAAAAAGCCATGCAACCACAATAGGGAAGATGCCGGAAAGGCAGCTCAGTTAAAAGCAGACAGTTCTGAATTTATTGTCCGTAAAACGCTGACGGGATCGTCAGCCCGGGTCACCGGCCGGCCAATAACGAGATAGCTGGAACCGGCACTGATCGCATCAACCGGCGTCATAACACGCCGCTGGTCATCTGCCTGACTGCCGGCCGGACGTATACCGGGGGTAACCAGGCTGAAGTCTGCACCCAGCCGCTCCCTGAGCATAGCGGTCTCGCGTGAGGAACACACCACACCGTCCAGCCCGCTGTGATGTGCAAGCGTTGCCAGTCGTAACACGTTGTCCTGTGGTGATCCGGTCAGACCAACCGCCGCCAGATCACTCTCATCCATACTGGTCAATATGGTGACCGCAATCAGTAACGGCGCATGCGATGCTCGCGCTATACCCTCGCACGCTGCCTGTAACATCCTTGCACCACCCTGCGCATGTACATTAACCATCCACACACCAAGGTCTGCCGCCGCATGACAGGCACTGGCTACTGTATTGGGAATATCGTGAAACTTGAGGTCCAGAAACACATCGAAACCACGCGCAACCAGCAGCTCTACCAGTTGCGGCCCGGCACGGGTAAACAGTTCCTTGCCCACCTTGAGACGGCACAGATCAGGCGCAAGGCCCTCTACCAGTTGCAGCGCAGCGGCCGCATCCGGGTAATCCAGCGCGACAATAACCCGCGATCCTGTCACATCATGCAGCGCCATTTCCAAAGCCTCCCGTCAGTCTCCCCAACATCTATTCACCTTCCACACCATGAATTGGCTTTACCGTATTCCAGTGTTTGCAACCGGGACATTGCCAGTGCAGGGCCTTGCCATAGAAACCGCAATCATGGCATTTATACACCGGCTTGTTTTCCAGCAACTGTTCCGTCAGGTTCTTCAGGATCGACAGGTTTTCCTGCGCACTGCCTTCCGCACGCGACAGGCTTAGATCGATCAACCTTGAAAGCCCTCTTACCGAAGGACGCTTACCCAGCTCACCGGTAATAAAATCAGCTGCCGACTCACTGCCCTTCTGGTGACTTATTATCTCTGCCAGCGCCAGCACCGGCGAGATACCGGCGTAACGGGTAGTCGCACGCTGCAGGTAGTCAATCATGGAATCGATCGTACCCAGCCGGGTATGGCAGGTCTGCATATCATCAAGAATTTCAGGGAGTAGTTCGATATCACGTTCTGCCACCTGCTCGAACGATTCCAGGGCAAGCTGGTATTCACCCCGCTGTATGGCAATGTTTCCCCTGATCAGGCTGGCGCGCGCGCAATGCGGGTCATAGCCACTGGCCTTCTTCAGCAGTCTGCAGGCTTCTTCAACATCTTCATGGGCACGGGCATTTTCAGCCAGCTCACAATAGAATTGCGCAATGACACTACGCGCCGACTGATCGCCGACAAACCCCATCTGGCTAGCAATGGTAATGGCGTTTTCCCAGTCCTTTTCCTGCTGGTATATATCAAGCAGCAACGGCAGCGTACTGGAGAGGTGGACGTTATTTTCAATCAGTTCCTTGAACAGCCCCTCGGCACGATCAAACAGCCCGGCTTTCATGTAGTCCTGACCAAGTTCGAGCACTGCATCGGAACGCTGCTCGTTACTTAATGAATCACGTGCAATCAGGTTCTGATGAATGCGAATAGCGCTGTCGACCTCACCGCGCTTTCTGAACAGGTTACCCAGCGCCATGTGCGTCTCAACCGTATCGCTATTGACTTCCAGCATATGAATAAAGACGTCGATCGCCTTATCCTGCTGTTCATTGAGAAGGTAATTGAGGCCCTTGATGTATTCAGAGCCGAGGATGGAATCAGAACAGCTACCGACCCTGCCCTTGCCGCGCAGGGCAGCAAACCAGCCAAAAGCGGCGGCCACAGGTAACAGCAACCAGAGCAAATCCTGCATTAAAGTCGTTTCCCGTGCATCTGGGAGGGAAAGGTATTGGCAAGCAGCCGGAGCTACACATTAAACCCGGCGGCGAAAAGCACCCCTGTGTCAGCAACAGTTAACCGGCATACCCACCCGGCTTCAGGTGGGCATGCCTCGTTATACCGTACCCATTCAGGCAAACAGCTTGAGCTAGAACAATTCTTTTTCCCGGGCAAGCCCGGCATTGACTCGCTCCCTGAGTTCCTTACCCGGCTTGAAATGCGGCACATGCTTGGAAGCCAGTGCCACAGATTCACCGGTCTTGGGATTCCTGCCAATGCGCGGCGGACGGTAATGCAGGGAAAAACTCCCAAACCCCCTGATCTCAATCCGCTGCCCGCTGGACAATGCCCAGCTCATTTGTTCAAGCAGACTTTTAACGGCCAACTCGATATCCTTGTGATTAAGGTGGCTGTTCTTAGCCGCAAGTATCTCGATCAATTCAGACTTTGTCATTTTCTCACCAATCCGGATCAGGTTGTCCGTTCCAGTAAACCCAACGAAATTGCCATTGCCCCCTAAGGCGACTGACTAACCCTCGTCCCCATTCATGTGCTGCTTCAGCACATCTCCAAGATTTGTTGTTGCTTCTGCAGAACCGGAACCGTAGTCCTGCATCATGCTCTTCTCTTCATCCGTATCCTTGGCCTTCACAGACAACATGATCGCGCGACTCTTGCGATCAACACCCATGAACTTGGCTTCAACCTCTTCACCAACCGTCAGGATAGTACGTGCATCCTCAATGCGGTCGCGAGACAGCTCTGATGCGCGCAGGGTGCCTTCAATGCCGTCACCCAGGTCAATAATCGCCGCCTTGGCATCGACTTCCTTGACAGTACCCTTGACGAAGCTGCCCTTGGCATTCTCGGCAACAAAGTTGGAGAAGGGATCCTTTTCAAGCTGCTTGATACCCAGCGAAATACGTTCACGTTCAGGATCAACCGACAGTACCACTGCTTCGATTTCGTCACCCTTGGTAAAGGCGCGGACAGCCTCCTCGCCCGGCTCATGCCAGGAGATATCGGACAGATGCACCAGGCCGTCGATTTCTCCGTCCAGCCCGATGAAGATACCGAAATCGGTAATCGACTTGATAGTACCCTTGACGAGATCACCCTTGTTACGGGTTGCACCGAATTCATCCCATGGATTCGGGAAACACTGCTTGATACCCAGTGAAATACGGCGGCGTTCTTCATCAATATCCAGCACAGTGACTTCAACTTCCTGGCCGATGTGAACCACCTTGGCAGGGTTGATGTTCTTGTTGGTCCAGTCCATTTCAGAGACGTGCACCAGGCCTTCAACCCCTTCTTCAATTTCTACAAAGCAACCATAGTCGGCAATGTTTGTAATCTTGCCGAACAGGCGTGAGCTCGCCGGGTAGCGGCGCGCCAGGTCGGCCCATGGATCCTGACCCAGCTGTTTCATGCCGAGGGACACACGATTACGCTCACGATCAAACTTCAGTACCTTGACGTCGATCTCCGCACCCACCTCAACAATCTCGGAAGGATGCTTGACGCGCTTCCAGGCCATGTCGGTGATGTGCAGCAGGCCGTCAATACCACCCAGATCAACAAACACACCATAGTCGGTGAGGTTCTTTACGATACCCTTGACAGTGATACCTTCCTGCAAATTTTCCAGTAGCGCTTCGCGCTCTTCACTAAATTCTGTTTCTACAACTGCACGTCGTGACACCACGACGTTGTTACGACGCTGGTCAAGCTTGATAACCTTGAACTCCAGTTCCTTGCCTTCGAGGAAAGTGGTGTCGCGTACCGGGCGTACATCCACCAGTGAGCCTGGCAGAAAGGCACGGATATCCTCGATGTCAACGGTGAAACCACCTTTAACCTTGCCACTGATAATGCCCTTGACGATGTCTTCATTTTCAAACGACTTCTCAAGACGACGCCATACTTCATCACGTTTTGCCTTTTCGCGGGACAGCTTGGTCTCACCAAATCCATCTTCAACCGCTTCCAGGGAGACTTCTACTTCATCGCCAACCTCAATTTCAATCTCACCGGAATTATTCTTGAATTCTTCAATCGGAATCACGCCTTCGGACTTGAGTCCGGCGTTCACGATTACACTATCTGATTGAATATCAACAACTGTACCGGTTATTACAGCGCCTCTTTGCAGATTCTGGTTAGTGAGGCTTTCCTCGAACATTTCAGCAAAACTTTGGGTCATTGGAAACACATCCTACGGACATTCAAAAACTGCCCATTTTCAATAGCCACCGAATCTGGCGATGCGGCAGGTCAGGTTAAAATACTGATCGGGGTAGAGACCCAGATTCAGGCGAAAAAATTATTATACGTGTATCTGCTTAATTGTACAGGGTTTTTCACAAGGCTTCGTGAACAGCCTGCAACACCTGCTGAAGGGTTAGAGCCTCGTCCTGGTCGCTGTTATCCAGGATCACGGCATCGTCGGCCGGCATCAGGGGCGAAGCCTTGCGGGAAGAATCGCGCAAGTCGCGCGCCTCAACCTCCTTGACCAGCACCCCCAGATCAACATTTATTCCTTTATGTTTCAATTGGTTATATCTCCTCTCCGCGCGCACTTCTGCCCGTGCGGTGAGGTACAGCTTGAGTGTTGCATCCGGAAACACCGTGGTGCCCATGTCGCGGCCATCGGCAATCAACCCCGGGGACTGGCGGTAGTGACGCTGCCAGGCCAGCAAGGCCTGTCGCACGGCCGGCAAGGCGGCGGTTCTGGAAGCGGCGGCTGCGCAAGTCTCGGTGCGCAGGTCCAGCCCGACATCCTTTCCGTCGAGCATGATTGCAGGCTGTTCAGAGGTGGGCAGTTGATAGGATTTACTCAGCTGACCAGCCAGCTGCACCAGCGCCTCTTCATCATCGAGCGGCACTGCCTGTTGCAGTGCCGCATAAGCCAGTAACCGGTACAGGGCACCGCTATCAAGGTGATGCCAGCCAAGCTTTTCGGCGAGGCACTGGCTGATGGTGCCCTTGCCTGAACCACTGGGACCGTCGACGGTAATGACCGGGACATCGACGCCGGTCCGGTTTCTGGAAGCGCACATGAGTATTAACCTGTACGGATCCCGAGCCCCATGCGGTGCGCCAGATCGACGAACCCCGGGAACGATGTATTTACATTTGCACAGTCTGTAATTTCGATAGCGGCGTTCGCACGCAACGCCGCCATGGAAAAGGCCATCGCAATACGGTGATCACCATGACTGTCGACACAACCGCCGCCAATCTTTCCACCTTCTATCACCATGCCGTCGGCTGTCGGCTGCGCATCAACACCCAGTGCCTGCAGACCGTCCGCCATTACCTGTATGCGATCACTTTCCTTGACGCGCAATTCCGCGGCACCAGTCAGCACCGTGCGCCCCTGCGCACAGGCGGCGGCAACAAAAATCACCGGAAATTCATCAATGGCAAGCGCTACCAGCTCCGCTGGTATGTCTATGCCACGCAGTTGTGCCGACCTGACACGTAAATCCGCAACCGGTTCACCGCCCATGTCACGTTCATTCAGAAGAGTGATATCGGCACCCATGCGCCGCAGGATGTCAATAATGCCAGTGCGTGTCGGATTCATGCCGACATGCTCCAGCACCAGTTCCGAACCCGGCGCAATGGAAGCCCCAACCAGGAAAAAGGCAGCTGATGAAATATCAGCCGGTATATCAATGGCAATGCCGCGCAGTGTGCCACCACCCTGCAGACAAACACGGTCACCTTCACGTTGCAGCGGATAACCCATGCCGGAGAGCATGCGCTCGGTGTGATCACGGGTCGGTGCCGGCTCGGAAACGCAGGTAGTGCCACTGGCATATAAACCGGCCAACAGCAGGCTGGATTTCACCTGGGCACTGGCAACCGGCATGGCATAGTCGATACCGGACAACTGCCGACCGCCCTGTACCTGCAGGGGCGCTGTACCGCCTGTGGTGGTCTCAATTGCTGCACCCATGGACGTCAGTGGTTCAACCACCCGCTTCATTGGACGACCGGAGAGCGAGACGTCACCGGTGAGCGTTGTATTAAAGCCCTGACCGGACAACAGGCCCGACATCAAGCGCATGGAAGTGCCGGAATTGCCCAAATACAAATTATCAGCGGGCGCTTGCAAACCGTGCAAGCCAACGCCCTGAATTTTCACCTTGCCGGCATCCGGACCTTCAATCTGCACCCCCATGGCACGAAACGCAGAGAGGGTGGCGAGACTGTCCTCCCCTTCCAGAAATCCGCTAACCTCGGTAACCCCCTGCGCCAGCGAGCCCAGCATGATGGAACGATGGGAAATCGACTTGTCACCCGGCACACGCAAGCGTCCCGTAAGCACGCCACCCGGTTGCACATCAAAACGCAGTTCACTGTTCCCTGACATCAGTGCATACCCGACTGTTTAATCGCACGCAGGTGCAAACGACACACAACACCCGGCATATTATTCTTTGACATAACGATCCCGTGCCGCCTTGGCTGAGCTAAAAATATCCAGTAATTGCTGGCCATCACGGTTTTCTATCGCCGTGGTCAGCTCCTGCAAATCTGCTACAAAGTGTTCAATCATCAGCTGGATGGCATCACCATTGGCAAGGCAGATATCACGCCACATCACCGGGTCGCTTGATGCGATCCTGGTAAAATCACGAAAACCGCCAGCTGCATAATCAAACACCTCACCGTCGTCGCTCAAGCTTGCAAGGCTTTCTACCAGTGCATAGGCCAGCACGTGCGGCAAATGACTGGTCGCTGCCAGTACGGTATCGTGGTGCAGCGGGTCCATTTCAGTTACCTCTGCACCGGCCGCTTCCCACATATCCCGCACCAGGTCGAGCGCGTGGCCGTCAGTCTCCGGCAACGGCGTCAGAATGACACGACGCCCGCGATAAAGACCGGCAAAAGAGGCCTCAACTCCACTTTGCTCGGTGCCGGCAATCGGGTGCCCTGGTACAAAAGATGCCGGCAGGCCAGCAAAGGCCTGTCGCGCCGCATCAATCACACTGCCCTTGGCACTGCCCGCGTCCGTCAGCACTGCGTGCTCGGCAAGATGCCCGCTGATCGCATCAAAGACTGCTGCCATGGCACCCAGCGGTACTGATACCAGCACCATGTCCGCACCGCTGACGGCCTTGCCGAGATCCGTTTCATAACGGTCGATAACACCAAGGTCCACAGCGGCCTGTAAATTCTGCGGGTTGCGACCGGCACCAACCACCTCCTGGCAAAAACCGGCCTCGCGCACGGCACGTGCCAGTGATCCACCAATCAACCCCACACCGATCACACACAAACGTTCAATCATGTCAGCACCTGTTCCAGCGCAGCCAGCAAGCGGGCATTTTCATCGGCTCGTCCAACGGTCACCCGCAGGTGGTCCGGCATGCCATAATTGGCTACCGGCCGTACAATAACACCCCGCTGCAACAAGGCCTCGTAGCGCTGCAGCCCTCGTCCGGTCTCCACCGCCACAAAATTTCCGGCTGACTCTATATACGGCAGGCCAAGACTCTCAAAACCGGCCAGCAGCTGCTGCATGCCTTCGCGGTTACGTTGCACAACGTGCTGTAAATACTCGCTGTCGTCCAGCGCAGCCAGCGCGGCCGCCTGCGCCACCATGTTGACATTAAAGGGATGGCGCACCCGGTTCAGCAGATCAGCCACTTCCGGGTGTGACAGCGCATAGCCAACCCGTAAACCCGCCAGCCCGTAGGCCTTGGAAAACGTGCGCGTCACGATCAGGTTGGGAAAACGTTGCAGCCATGCCGAGGCGTCCGGATAGCCGGGCTTGTCGACGTATTCAAAATACGCCTCATCGACAACTACCATCACGTGAGCTGGCAAACTGGAAATAAATGCTTCCAGTGCATTACTCTCCAGCCATGTGCCGGTCGGATTATTGGGATTGGCAATAAATACCAGCCGCGTATCCGGGCCGACCAGTGCGTACATGGCATCCAGGTCATGCCCGTAGGCAGGTCCGCTGCTGCCAGCATGTGCCGGTGCAATGCGCGCCTTTGCACCCGCCGCCTGTACCGCAATCGGGTAAACGGCAAAGGCGTATTGTGAAAACACGGCCTCGTGCGCCGGCGTCAGGAAGACACGCGCAATAATGTCGAGCACATCATTGGAACCG
>JAOUCV010000338.1 GCA_029859555.1 Gammaproteobacteria bacterium | reverse complement strand
AAAAACCCTACCGGATGGTTTATGTTGAAGATCCATTCGGCTTGATATTTGAAGTTTATTCTCATAGCTACGAGCTGACGTACTCACAGGGTGCGTACTAGCAAGTAAACAGGACATTGTCAGGCAAGCTGATACTGCATGCCCTCAGGCAGGTGCGCTTGATGCTTGCTTGTTAACGCGAAACAACCGCTTCCTCAGGCACCGTTTCAGCGCCCGGGAAACCGTTCGGTTGTGGATCTCTGGCGCGAGATTAAAATACTGTTTTTTCTTGATATTAAAAGGAATGAAAGGCCTAATAACAGCAGCTCTTCAGATTAACCAACCCCGGAGCGGTCCCTGATCAATACTTCAACAGGAAACAAATAGATTATACTTTATAAACAATAGCTTGAATGGTGCCGAGGAGAGGACTTGAACCTCCACGGGGTTGCCCCCACTAGCACCTGAAGCTAGCGTGTCTACCAATTTCACCACCTCGGCGTGGCTGCAGATCGGCTGATATGCGATCAGAGAGCCGCGCACTTTACCGCCTGATATATGTCTTGTCAATTTACATGGCCTGAACGCACACTAGCGCTAAATCAATTACTTTTATCAAAAATACCGTCCGTTCCGAGCTTGAGCCGGGGTGCAACAATACAACAATTGGCCCTTGCCGGGTCATGCCAACAACATCAGAGTTAGCAACTAAATATATGCAAAGTAAAAAGAACAGAAAATCCAAATCTTCAGGACGCCGCGATCCGCACGCCAGTCGTGAGGCGAAACTGTACGTACAACCGATAGCCAGCCGCGAGCTGATTCTTGAGGTTATTGCCGAGGCAGATCTGCCGGTTAATCGAACCGATGTGGAAACCTTGCTCAATATTCATGACGAGGCCGGCGTGGAGGCGTTACGGCGTCGTCTTAATGCCATGCTGCGAGATGGACAGCTGGTCCGTAACCGGCGCAACTGTTATGCGCTGGCGGACAAGTTTGACCTGGTACAGGGTCGAGTGATTGGACATCAGGATGGTTTCGGCTTCCTGGTAACCGACGACGAGGGCGATGATGTATTCCTGTCAGCGCGTCAGATGCGAGCCCTGTTCCATGGCGACCGGGTGATGGTCCGTATTACCGGTCTTGATCGTCGCGGCCGCCGTGAGGGCGATGTGGTCGAGGTGCTGAAGCGTAATACCCATACCGTGGTCGGACGTTTCTATAGCGAGAACGGCGTGCAGTTCGTAACCCCGGACAACAAGCGCTTGCCGAATGATATTGCAGTACCTGCCGGGGAATCGAAAGATGCCCGGCATGGCCAGATCGTGTCAGTCGAGATAATCCAGCAGCCGGCAAAGCGCTCACCGCCGGTGGGTCACGTGGTCGAGGTGCTCGGTGATCACATGGCGCCGGGCATGGAAATCGATATTGCCATTCGCAGCCATGAAGTGCCGCAGGCCTGGCCGCCAGAAGTTGAAAAGGAGATCAGTGGCTATAGTGAGCAGGTGCCGGCCAGCGCCAAGCGCGGTCGTGAAGACCTGCGCGAATTGCCGCTGGTCACGATTGACGGTGCCGATGCCCGTGATTTCGACGATGCAGTATATTGCGAGTCGACATCGGGTGGTTGGCGTCTGCTGGTAGCGATTGCAGATGTTTCGCATTACGTCCATCCGGATACGGCGCTGGATACAGAAGCCATTGAACGCGGCAATTCCGTGTATTTCCCGGAGCGGGTGATCCCCATGTTGCCGGAGGTACTGTCCAATGGCCTGTGCTCGCTGAACCCGGATGTTGACCGCCTCTGCATGGCTTGCGAGATGCTCTTCAACAAAGATGGCAAAATGGTGCGTTCGCGTTTCATGAACGGCCTGATGCGCTCGCATGCACGGCTGACCTATGACGAAGCGGCTGCGATCATGGTTGATAACGACACGGAAACTCGCAAACGCCGCGAGCCACTGGTGCCGCATCTGGAGGAGCTGTATCGCCTTTACAAGGTGCTGCGCAAGGCGCGTACCAGGCGTGGTGCCATCGATTTTGAAACCACCGAAACCCGTATCGTTTTTGGCAAGGATCGCAAGATAGAAAAGATTGTGCCGCTGGTGCGTAACGATGCGCACAAGGTCATTGAAGAATGCATGGTGGCTGCCAATGTCGCTGCGGCACGTTACCTGCAACGTCACAAGATGCCGGCACTGTACCGTGTGCACGCGACACCGGCAGCAGACAAGGTTTCTGATCTGCAGGAATTCCTGAATGAGCTGGGACTGGGGTTGCGCGGTGGCAGCAAGCCGACCGGGCGTGACTATTCGGCTGTACTGGAGGTGGCGCGCGGACGCCCGGATGAGCATCTCATCAACACCGTGCTGTTGCGATCCATGCCGCGCGCTGAATATACACCGGACAATATCGGTCACTTCGGGCTGGCACACGAGGACTATACCCATTTCACCTCGCCGATCCGGCGCTACCCGGACCTGCTGGTGCATCGGGCTATCCGCCACCTGCTGGCCGGAAAAAAACCGAAAAGTTTTCACTACTCTGTCGACAGGATGCACGAACTCGGTGAGCATTGTTCGGCAACAGAGCGGCGCGCAGATGATGCGACACGTGACGCCGTCGACTGGCTCAAGTGCGAGTTCATGCTTGACCGGGTCGGTGAGACCTATGCAGGTATTATTACCAGCACCACCTCTTTCGGTCTGTTTGTCGAGCTGCAGGACATATACGTAGAGGGCCTGGTTCACGTTACCGCGCTGGGTAATGATTATTACCATTTTGATCCGACCCGTCACTGGTTGATGGGGGAACGTACCAACAAGATTTTTCGTCTCGGTGATCCGATTGAGGTCAAGGTGGTGCAGGTCAACCTGGATGACCGCAAGATTGACTTTGAGTTGAGTGGCGAGCAGTCGGCCAGGCCGACAGGTAAACGCACTGGCAAGCGGGGTGGCAAGCCGTCTGGAAAAAAGACAGACAAACGCAAGGACGATCAGTCCGGCAAGCGGTCGGGCAAAAAAGTTAGCAAGAAGCAGGGCGCAAGGA
>JAOUCV010000337.1 GCA_029859555.1 Gammaproteobacteria bacterium | reverse complement strand
ACATCAGCCCAAAAGTCATACAGCGGCTCCTTGCCAACCGGCGTAGCTGTTTTTCGTAAATCACGGAAGTCCTCATAGTCGAACATGACAGGGCCGCAGGCGAAATGGATGCTGCCTCGATCGATTGCATACCAGCCATTCTGCACGAAGTTGTAACTCACCGTAAAGCCGATGCTAATACTGGTATTCATCCGGTTACTTGTCGCATGAGAGAAAGTTCTGCGAATCCTGGCGCGGTAGCAGCCGGTAGCAAAGATGCACAGCCCATCCGGTAATGCACCGGCAGGTGACGAACCTGGCAACAGTGGTGGAAGGCAGCGTCCTGTTGGACGCAGTTTCGACGAAATACAAACGGTGTTCGATCATAACAGGATGTATTTACCGCGGTTACCATATGCACCGAGATAAGACCCGGGCTTGCAGGGAAAAACAGGGCTGCAACTCACCAGGTCAACCTCTGGCAAGGTGACACGCTGTTTGAATTCCTGTCCGTCTGACACGCATATAAAATCATCCGGCCATCTGTTTTGATAATGCATGGCTGCGTTGTATCATTGCAGCCGCATAATTAAATCTCGTGGAGATGGAGCCAGTTACACGGCAATTCTAAAATGAAATCGGATGTCGATAAACTTTTAAAGAAGCATGACAAGCTCACGCATTCCGATATGCAGAAGGTCACTTCGCACGTACAGCGGCAGGCAGGTGACTGGATCATCAATACAATTATGATCGAAGGTTGCAGCGCACCGTTTAAATTCAAGCGCAAGGACAAGTACCGCGACCTGAAAGGTGCGCGTGTCAACCTGACCTATTATCCCGAAGTTGAAACAGTGTCCGGCTTTCCCCTGGATGTTATGAATGTTGTACGCATAAGAATCGCCTGACCGGCGCAGGCATGATTATGATGACTCGCGCTATACTGGCTCACCTGTTGTTGCTGACCACGCTGTCCGTACTGCCTGCTACAGGTTTAGGTTTGAACACGCACGAATGTGTCATTGTGCTGCATGGTCTCGGCAGAACAGCCTTCTCGATGAGTCGTATCGAAGACGCACTGGAAAATAATAACTATCTTGTCTGGAATGAAAGCTATCCATCGACTTCTGACAATATTGAAGAGCTTTCGGACGCGGCTGTTAATGAAGGACTTGAATTTTGCAGTAGCAACCATGCTGCCGCCATCCACTTTGTTACCCATTCACTTGGCGGCATACTGGTAAGACAGTACCTGCAAGACAATTCCATCGCCGGGCTTGGACGAATTGTCATGCTTAGCCCGCCGAACCAGGGCAGCGAGGTCGCTGACCTGTTAAATGAATATTCTCTTTATCACCTGGTACTTGGACCGGCCGCCGCGCAGCTGGGTACAGATGAAGATAGCCTTGTCAGGCAATTAAAACCGGTGAAGGGGGAGATTGGCATCATCACCGGTGACAACTCACTGGATCCCTGGTTCTCACCCGTCATCCCCGGCGAAGATGATGGCAAGGTATCGGTAGAGAGTGCAAAGCTGGATGAAATGTCTGATTTCATCACCGTACATAATGGCCATACCTTTATCATGCGCGACCAGCGTGTTATCAACCAGATTCTGTATTTCCTTGCGCATGGGCGCTTTAACAAGGATGCGTCACCTGCCGCAGATGACTGACTGGATAGCGCATCTTAACCGTGAAGTCATGCTGCCCCGGCATACCCGGCTTGTGGGCGGCTTTCCTGAACCTTTTTACCAGGCACCATCAGGAGAAATACCTGCGGAGGTGCAATTTACCAAGGATTACGAACGTTCTGCTTTGCATGAACTTGCACATTGGTGTATCGCGGGTGCTGCGCGGCGCAACTGTGATGATTTCGGTTACTGGTATGAGCCTGATGGCAGAAGCGGCAGCCAGCAACAGCTGTTTTTCAAAGTAGAGGTCAAGCCACAGGCGCTGGAGAGACATTTCTGTGACGCACTCGGCATCCCGTTTGATGTCAGTGTCGACAACCTCGGGAATATCGATGTCGATGGTGTTGAGACATTCAGGCACGATGTCGGACGACAATATAGCCATTACACCTCAACCGGTTTGCCTGAACGGGCTTCTGTGATATACCGTTGCCTGCAACAATGGAGAGCCGGAGCAGGGCAGACAGCAACCGCTAAAAAAACAGTTGGCTAACAGGGGGAACACACATGGAAATGTCAAAAAAATTAACGGCAGAATTTATTGGTACATTCTGGCTGGTACTTGGTGGCTGTGGTGCAGCTGTGCTGGCCGCTGCCTTTCCGGATGTCGGCATTGGCCTGCTTGGGGTCGCGTTTGCCTTTGGACTGACGGTACTCACCATGGCCTTCGCCATTGGTCATATTTCAGGTTGCCACCTGAACCCGGCCGTCTCTATTGGCTTGTGGGCGGGCGGCCGCTTTCCGGGCGCTGAACTGATACCGTATATTATTATCCAGGTTGCAGGCGCAATTGCCGGGGCAGGGGTCGTCTACCTGATTGCCAGTGGTAAAGCCGGTTTCGAATTGAGCAGCGGACTTGCCTCCAACGGTTATGGCGAACACTCACCCGGAGGTTATTCACTGGTCGCCTGCCTGGTAACAGAAATCGTCATGACCTTCATGTTCCTGATGATTATTCTCGGCGCAACCGACAAACGTGCGCCACAGGGTTTTGCGCCCATTGCTATTGGTCTTGGATTGACGCTAATCCACCTCATCAGCATCCCGGTTACCAACACATCGGTCAACCCTGCGCGCAGTACCGGCCCGGCATTACTGGTTGGCGACTGGGCAACCGCGCAGTTATGGATGTTCTGGGTTGCACCGATTGCTGGCGCACTGATTGCCGGTTTCGTGTACCGTTTTTTCGAACAGGATTAATCCGTTCAGCGTTTGCTAAAACAACGTGGCGCATAACAGGGAAGTTGTGCGCCGCATAAAACTATTACTGCTGGTCGATATAATTTATCCCGATAGAGAATGGAACAAGAGGGCGTCATAAAATTTGACCTGCGCTTCACAGCAGGTGCCCCTG
>JAOUCV010000336.1 GCA_029859555.1 Gammaproteobacteria bacterium | reverse complement strand
TATGTGATGGTGGCAAATTACCTGCCACATTCACTGGTACTTCTGGATGCAGTCGAGCTGCAGCCGATCAAGCTATACGAGGTTAAAAACACCAGGGGCATAACATCCCGCGTTAGTGCCGTTTATACCGCACCGCCGCGTAACAGTTTTATTGCGGCACTCAAGGACATCCCGGAGGTCTGGGAAATCTCCTATGATGATGACCCGCCCGTCGGTTTCGATGGCTGGGTGCATGACTACCGCGTTGATTCCGGTGAAAACCGCAAACCGGAACCGTTCCCGGTACGACGTATCAGGGTCGATGACTACCTGGATGATTTCTTTTTCGACCAGGATTATGTCTCACTGATCGGTACCTCGCGCGAAGGTCAAGGGCAGGTGGTCGACATGGACCTCGGCAGGGTCATCGTCCCTGACCTGGAACTGCCCGGTATGCCGCACCTGGGTTCGGGTATCACCTGGGAATACCAGGGCCGGCCAGTGCTGGCGACACCGAACATCAAGGAAGGCAATGTCACTGTCATCGACATGGAATCGTGGAAGACCATCAAAAACATCGAAACCCTGGGCCCCGGGTTTTTCATGCGCAGCCACGAGAACACACCCTATGCCTGGGTCGACGTCTTCTTTGGCCCCAACAAGGATGCGATGCACGTTATCGACAAACGTAGCCTGGAAATCGTCAAGACCCTGCGGCCGGTACCGGGCAAAACAGCGGCACACGTCGAGTTTACCCGTGACGGCAAGTATGCGCTGCTGAGTATCTGGGATCCGGACGGGGCCGTGATTGTATACAATGCGGACACACTGGAAGAGATCAAGCGCCTGCCCATGAACAAGCCATCAGGCAAATACAACGTCTACAACAAGACCCGCTATTCAACGGGAACGAGTCACTGATTATTTAATGTACTGCTCCCTGTTTTTGTCTGTTAACGCCTTCAGGAAACTTGTAATGTCACTCACCTGCTGATCAGTGAGTTCTTCGTCCAGTTGCAACTTCCCCATCTTGCGTACCGCTTCATCAAGCGTTTTGATTTTCCCGTCATGAAAATAGGGGGCTGTTAAAGCCACATTACGCAGCGGCGCCACCTTGAAAAACATGCGGTCATCCTCATCCTGCGTGAGCTCGTACATGCCCTGGTCAGACTGGTTTTCGTAGGGATGTTCCTTGCCAAGCGGTTCATAGGTCTCGCCACCGAGCAGCGTTCCATCGTGGCACGCCTTGCAATCAACCTTGATAAAGGTTTTAAGACCACGCTGCTCGGCTTCGCTTAACGCAGCAGCATTACCCTTCATAAAATCATCAAAACGGGCCGGTGTTATCAAGGTGCGTTCAAAGGCCGCGATGGCCTCGGCAACATTCTGGTAGCTGATAGCGGGCTCATCACCGGGAAACGCCACTTCAAAGGCACTTCGGTATTCAGCAATACCCCGCAGCTTGTCTTCCACCGTTTGCTCGTCGGGCATGCCCATTTCGATCGGATTGAGAATCGGCCCCTTGGCCTGCTCGACCAGGTCCTCGGCACGGCCATCCCAGAACTGGCTATCCTGCAAGCCTGCATTCAGTACCGTCGGGCTGTTGCGGGTTCCCGGCTCACCCTTTGCGCCGGGCGAGACAGGCAGATTATCGACACCGGCAGAACCATTTTCAAGAGGGTGACAGGAGGCGCAGGACTGAGTGTCATTGACAGACAGGCGTTTTTCAAAATAGAGCCGCTTGCCCAGTGCGATGCGTTCCGGCGTGTCATTTTCAGATTCCGGCATGGCAGCCGGTAAAGGTGAAAAAATGCGGTTTGCGCGACGCATCAGCAGATCAGAATCATCAGCGAAAACAGTGGATGTCGCCGGTAACAGCGAGGTGATTACAATCCAGAGGATAGGTTTCATAGCGGTTTAATGGCCATGGCATCCACAGAAAAACTCCAAACTATTTCCAGCAAGGTCTTTATTGCCTGTGTTGTTCTGTGGAGGCCGTAGCAATGATATTTGCCCGGGTTGAGAAACTAGTTCACACCCTTGCCTGTCAGGAAACTGCTGTATTGCTTGTCAGTGCCATTGATGTGCTTGATGAGCCAGCCCTGCAAGTAATCGCAAGCATGCTGCATGGCCGTGTCGTGGTCTTTCTCGTACTCGGCCAGCACCGCTTCGACTTCCGCAATCATCGCCTTGTGCTGGGCTCTGTGGGCCTCAAAGTCAGGATAACCATTATCCTCCATCAGCCCCTCTTCATAGGTAAAATGTGTCTTGGTGTAATCGACCAGTTCAGCCAGCGCCTCACGTTCAAATTCCTCACCGGTGGAGTAGTCCACGGTGGTCTTCAGCTGGTTGATCAGGTTGACGAGCTTTCGGTGCTGCTGATCAATGGAATCCAGGCCGACACTGTACTCATCCTTCCACTCAATATAGTGCTTTGCCGTCAGCTTCCTGTGAATAACCGGGATAGCCACCAGAATGGCCACCAGGGCCCAGGTCACGGGACTGGTGGGACCGGCCATAAGCCCCAGAACCACCGCCGTGATAAGGCTCAGCATGAGCAATGCAACTCCGAACATTCGCATATGTTGGTTCATTACGACTTTCCCTTAACAGTAGTGGCGCCAGTACTGACCACCCGGCCATGACGCATGGAGAATTGCTGAAATCCTGACAACTAACGCCATCAGCCATGCCCCACGCACACGGCTCAGCAATTATTAAGGTAGCACAGGCGCTTATCGTAGACCTGATTGGCGCGCAACTAATTGATCTGGGTCAACTCGAGAATAGGAAGTCCGACCCACCGAGCGTCACAAATCTGCCGAAACACCCTGCATTCACCAGGACTATCCTCACGGCGGTCAATCGAGCCTGCAACAACGGCAATTCCCGGGGCAGCTGTGAAGCGCCACAGGGACGCTGAATCCGTAATTATCACGGCAATAGAGCAGTTGCCATCCAGGAAAAACCGGGCATGCTGCTGCACGTATTATCTTTTTTGACAATTAAGGGTAGACTGGCACGCCTTCGGGATGATCGTTACGGGGTCAGTATTACC
>JAOUCV010000051.1 GCA_029859555.1 Gammaproteobacteria bacterium | reverse complement strand
CAGACCTGGAAGGCATGATGGGGGTCTGGGCCAGGCAAGCCGAAATCGAATGCATACATCCGTTCGGGGAACGACTGCAGGGCACCGCATCCGTCAGGAAAAGTTGGCAGCAGCTGTTCAGGAATGACCAGCAGTTGCGTTTCCAGCTGGATCAAATATCCACTAGCACCGATGTTCAGCTGGCCGTTCATGTTCTGCATGAGAATATTACTGTTGCCGGCAATACACAGCACAGGATCATCGCTACCAACGTCTATCGCTGTGGCGCGTCAGGCTGGCACATGATCCTGCACCATGCCTCGCCGGCATCAAAACATGACAACAACACAACCGAGAATACAGAAAACAAACCGGCGCCGCATTGAAATAGGCTTATAATACCTGTAATTACAGTGTTTTCTGGACATTACACGCCACAATGAAACAGCAGAATTCTGAAGCTCCCGGCGTTACAGGGGGGTGCAGGCAAAAGCGGAGATAGTTGCGAACCATACTTCCGGCTTCAGAAACAGTCTTGAACAGGTGCTCTGGCAAGACGAGAAAAGTCTATTATAGAAGGCATTTCCCGACGTAAAAACACTTTAACATTTTATTTATTGTGCTATCTTACGCGTGCTGTTTTACTCATTACTCATATAGAGGAGCTATACCAGATGGCTGCGAAGAAAAAAGTGACCGCCAAGAAAAAGACAACTGCCAAAGTTGTAAAAAGACCTACTACGAAATCTGAAACACTAAACTTCATTGCTGACAAAACCGACCTCACACGCAGAGATGTCGGCGCCGTATTCGACGCACTTGCAGCACTGATGAAGCGTGACCTCAAGGGCAGAGGCGGTCCAGGTGTTTACACCGTTCCCGGCCTGATGAAAGTCAAGGTTGTTCGCAAGCCTGCTACCAAGGCACGCAAGGGCACCAACCCTTTCACCGGTGAAGAAATGATGTTCAAGGCAAAGCCGGCACGCAACGTTGTCAAGGTACTGCCGCTCAAGGGCCTGAAAGAAATGGTCTGAGACCGTACAACGGGGTCGCTGTGCGACCCCGTTTTTTTACCCGTCACCCGTCAGTCAGTTGTCTGCAGCCTGGTTTGAATAAAACGGCTGTGTGGCACATACAGCAGATTTGCCACCTTCCTCACCAGATGTTCCTCATGCGCGTCAATATGACCGTCGGCATGGGTTACTTCCCAAAGCATCCTGACAATTTCCGTCCTGTCATCCAGACTGCACTCACTGGTAATCAGCCGGGTAAAGGGATAAAGCGAGGTCACGTTAGCCGCCTCGCGCTCTGCCATATCAACGAGCTCACGAGCCTGTTCGGGAGACAATGAATAGCCGTTCTCGACAACGCGCCGTGCTGCAGCACGCTCTTCTTCTGTTATCTGCTCATCTGCGCGTGCCACCTCTACCAGCAATGCTGCTGTAGCGAGACGCAGCGCCTGCTCGCCGTCCTCCTGCCGCGTCACCGCAGACTGTGAGTATTTCTTCAGCAGAACCTGAATCGTGGTGATCATCGATTATTTCCTGATATTTCGGGTCAGAAAAATGCGTCGCTCTAGTTGGGCTGGCGACCGGTGGTATAGACACCCTGCTCATAATCAACAAAAAACTCTCGCAGCAAGGGATGCTTGACCGGTTCATCGCTCTGGTCAACCGAGAGGTTACGTTCAGCCACGTAAGTCTCATTATTGGCCTCATGCACCAGCACGTGATACCAGGGCTCGTCTCTGGGTGGCTGGCTTTGCGCGACGTTCTCATACCATTCATCGGTCCCGGAAAATTCGGGATCGACATCGATAATCACCCCCCGGTAGTCAAACAATCTGTGATGAATACGCTGCCCAATGGAGAATTTAGCCTGTTTCATAACCGCAGTTCCTGTATTTACATTGGAATCCAAGTGTTATTAATACGACCATGGCTGGCAGAGCAAGTTCACCCGCCATATCTGCATCCGTATAATACACAATACTTTCAATCAACAATGCGAACAACCTGACTTATGAGCAAACCTGAAAGCGTTGGACCGCGCAAGGTTATTACCATGCAGTACTCACTCACCAATGCCGATGGCGTGGTGGTCCGCGAGGCAACCGGCACACCGGTCAGCTATCTGCACGGGGCCGGATTACTGTTTCCGAAACTGGAAAGCGAACTGGAAACACATATCACCGGCGACATCATCACCGCCCGGTTGTTAGCCGATGACGCCTTTGGGAAACGCAACGTTGAACTGCTTCACCAGGTACCACTGGATGAACTGCCGCCCGGCGATGTCGTCGAGGTGGGCGGCCATATCACTGGACAGGATGAAGACGGAAAGGAACTCACTTTCAGGGTAACGGCGATAGAAAACGGCATCGTCAGCCTCGACGGCAATCATCCGTTTGCCGGACAATCACTGGTCTTCGAAGTCGAAATCCAGGGGATTCGTGACGCCACGGAAGAAGAATTACAGCAGCGCAAGGTGCTTGTATAAACGATTTATTTGGCGACCCGGAAACGGCTGCCCTGGTAATACAACTGGATACTGTCAGGCAGAATCTCCTCCAGAACCGCACCGTTACCGAGCGTCTCCCCTTCCCTGTATTTCTGCAGATCCATCAGGATAAAACGTCGCCCCGGGTCATCCGAATAAACATGTACGTCAACGGGCGGCATGGACAGTCCACTGCGAAACTGCAGCGACAGATCGTTCCACTCAGGCACATCCGAGGTGGCTGCCGGCTGCGGTGGCGCGGCTGACGTGTAGGCAGGCGTCGGCTCGACAACGGCAGCGGGCGGTGGAACTGACGGCAATTGCTCCACCCTGGGCGGTGAACGTCGGGCCGGCGCCACAGGTGGCACATAAACCGGCTCCCGCGGGCGCATCTTGTCACGCCATGCGGGCTCGACTGTCTTTTCAACCCGTGGCAGCGGCGTTACCGGCATTGTGTCGTTCGATTCCGGCATTACCCCGGCATCGGAGATCAAACTGTCATTGCGACCCAGCAGCAGGTACAGCAGTATGCCATTGACCAGCAACAACGCAGCCACAACCCACACCCAGCGATATGCGCGTTTGCGCCGCCGCTCACCCCAGTGCGCCGCTTCCAGGTCAGGTACTTCACCCAGAGAACGTTCCTGGTCTGCCTTTTTTAATGCATCAAGAATATAGGACATGACTCAGGACAACCCGGGTAGTAACCGGGGTACACCCTCCCGGCCTGATGCTGTATTCAAGTGAATAATGGTGTTCTTGCCTACTATCCCGTCGGCTACCAATCCGTGCTTGCGCTGAAAATCCAGCACCTG
Organism: Gammaproteobacteria bacterium; assembly: GCA_029859555.1. Lineage (GTDB taxonomy): Bacteria > Pseudomonadota > Gammaproteobacteria > UBA9214 > UBA9214 > UBA9214. The sequence continues at coordinate 7,186 of JAOUCV010000051.1, read as the reverse complement.
CTTTTGCAGAACAAAGTCAAAAACCAGTGGGTCTGCCGTCGGGATCTTCACGCCCTGCGCCAACTCCAGCTGCTGACGCAGCCAGGAAACTACCGGCCCCCGGTCACCGATCTTCATGAACAGGCGGCCTCCGGGCGGCGGTTGCAGTAACAAGGTGTAGTCCCCGTACCAGTTCTGTTCCACCTGCTCAATTGCCAGCCGGTAGAGCTCATTGCCGATAATGACCTCCGCAATGGAATCATCCAGATACTGCAACACCACCGGCACCCGCCGGCCATCCGCGGTAGCCAGTTGCAATATCACCGGGCGATTGAACTGGCGCAAGGTATTCCAGTTGCCCTGCTCCAGCATGCACAACAAACCATACTGTTTTGCAAAGTCACAGAAATCAGGCTTCACACTGACGGGCAGTTCCACTGACCACAGGGAAAACAGTTCAGTCCATGCCGCGCGGTAGTTGCTGCTGTCAGTTTCAAGCAACAGCGCTGCCAGGGCAGGTGATTCGGGTTCGGGTTCGGGTTCGGGTTCGGGTTCGGGTTCCGGCTCTGCCGTTAGCTGTGCTTGCAATTCATCCGGGAGCACATCGACGTCAATCACCGGCTCAACAACCGCTTGCGTAACAATCTCTGCCGGTTTTTCCGCATCAACAGCAGGCACCGACACAGTCGTCCCCGTTCGTTGCCAGGGTTGTAAAACAACTGCCAGGCCAAGCAGCACCAGCAGTACCAGCGCAGCCGTGGCCCATTTAAGCCCGCCGCCCGGCTCATCGCCGCTGTCGTCTTCGGCCAGCACCTCGCGGGCGGCTTTTTTAACTACCTTCGGATCAACCTGCACCTTGCCTTCAACATAGGCGCCAAGCATGGAGCGGTCGCACAATACATTGATCAGACGCGGGATACCGCCGGAGAGTCGCTGAATCCTGTCGACCGAACGTTTGCTGAAGACAGGCTGGCTGGTACCACAAATCTGCAGCCGGTGCCGGATGTAGGCGCCGGCTTCCTCGCGGCTGATTGGATCAAGATGGTAACGCGCCGTCACCCGTTGGGAGAGCTGTCGCATATCTTCACGTGCCAGCAGACTGCGCAACTCCGGCTGGCCAATGAGGACTATTTGCAGCAGTTTTTGCGTGGACGTTTCCAGGTTGGTCAGCAGCCGCACCTGCTCGAGCACATCCGCACTCAGGTTCTGCGCCTCATCCAGGATCAGCACCGTACGGCGACCGCGCGCATGGGCATCCAGCAGGTAACGGTTCAGCTCATCGGTCAATGCCTTGATGCTGGTATCACCCCCGGGATATTCAATACCCAGTTCGTCACAGACGGTTGCAATCAGCTCGGTCGAGGTCACCTTGGGATTCAGTACCAGCGCGATATCCACATTGTCCGGCACCTGCTCCAGCAGGCAGCGGCAGATGGTGGTCTTGCCGGTACCCACTTCGCCGGTCAGCTGCACGAAGCCGCCACCCTCACTCAGCCCGTACAACAGGTGGGCAAGCGCCTCGCGATGGCGCGCACTCATATAGAGAAAACGCGGATCAGGCGTAATGGAGAACGGTCGTTCCGTCAGATTGAAATGTTCAAGATACATAGCGTGTCAATGTACAGACTGTGTCCGGATACCCGGCGCAGCCACTCCCTTGTATACTATAAGCAATACCCGCAACCGCGAACACGCCAACAGCCATACGATACCCGTGAAACCGAATAATATCCCTTCTTTACTGTCTGTTGCGACCGGAATCCTGATTATTTCGATCACATGGCTGACAGCAACCACCAGCCGGGCTTCTGACCTGCAGCGGGAACAGCGCCTCGCAGACCAAATCGTGGAAGCCATTCTCGATGGCGAGCCGGTCACGCTCACCGCCAATGACCATGACTTTCTCGGCATTTATACCGAAGCAGTGACCGCGCCGGCACCGGGTGCGGCCATCATTCTGCATGGCCGCGGCATGCACCCCGACTGGACACAGGTCGCCGGCCCGTTACGGATCGCATTGCCCGAACAGGGCTGGTCGACCCTGTCGCTGCAAATGCCGGTACTGGCAAAGGACGCCAGCTTCTATGATTACGAGGCGGTATTCCCGGAAGCCGGACCGCGCATCGAGGCGGGTATTGAGTACCTGCGCGCACAGGGTATACAGCACATCGTGCTGATAGCACACAGCTGCGGCGTCCACATGAGTATGTCCTGGCTGGAGCAACAGGGCAGTGACGACATTGATGCCTATATTGGTATCGGTATGGGCGCCACAGACTACCAGCAACCGATGCGCAAGGCCTTTCCGTTTGACCGCATCAAGGTGCCGCTACTGAACATCTACGGCAGCGAGGATTACCCGGCCGTACAGAAGCAGGTACTGGCGCTGGCCCCGTTGCTTGCGGATATACACCCGGACTCACGGCAAATCCGCATCGACGGTGCCGGTCATTACTTTGATGATTACAACGAGGAACTGGTGGCCACTATCACCGCCTGGCTGGCGACACTGGTCACAGAAGAGCAAAAATAGTTTGCCCCGCTAAACGCTCACGCCAGGTGACTCAGGTATCGCGGGCCACTTCGTCTTCGGACTGCTCAACCACCGGCGAATGCAGCACGAGGTCCATCCCGTGCCAGCTTTCAATGTCGACAAACTCGCGTTTGCCACTGATATCTTCCAGCACGATGCGCTTGCGCTCACCGGCCAGATAGACGATCGCACGCACCTGGATCAACTGTCCGGAAAAATTACTGTACCAGTAACCGGGAATCGGCTTCTGTTGCAGAAACATTCTGCCTCCTGCGCCAAGCACTATTCACATTGGCGAGCTGATTATTGTTATGCATCCCTGTCCGCAAAATCTTTTTTGCAGGTCATTGGGTATATTTATAGTCAAACAACCCGCATCTGGCAATGGGCCAAAAGTACTAGCCGCACTTGGATTCACCGCAATTCAGGCAGGTCAGGCAGCCATCCATCTTGATGGCAGCCTTGGTATGGCACTTGACACACAGCTGCGAGCCTTCCGGGAAATCACTTGCAGCGTCGGCTTCCGGCGCGCTCGCGGTACCGGATGCCGCTTCAAACTGGGCACGCTTCTCGGCCACCAGCTTCTTCTGGTTATCATCCAGCCCGTCATCCTTGAGCAGGCCGATCATGCGCATGTGGCACTCAATAGCATCACCGATCTCGGCAACCAGTGACGGCATGTACTTGCCGCCCTTCTTGAAATAACCACCCCGCGGATCGAACACGGAACGCAGCTCCTCTACCAGAAAGGTCACGTCCCCGCCTTTCCTGAACACCGCCGAGATAATCCTTGTCAGCGCAACAATCCACTGAAAATGATCCATGTTCTTGGAATTAATGAATATCTCGAACGGCCGGCGCAATTCGTTATGGGTGCCGTGATTGAGAATAATGTCATTAATGGTGACGTACAGCGCATGCTCTGATAGTGGTGTTTTGACCTTGTAGGTAGAACCAATGAGCATTTCCGGGCGCTGCAGCTTTTCATGCAGCTGTACCACGTTGTCCTCGGGCTCTTCACTGGCAACAACCTCGTCCGGCGCAGCAACCGGTGCTGCAGCGCCTTCTTCATTATTTCCTATCTTGTAACCAACAATTTTCTTTTCAATATGTACCGTCATGTTCTACTCCTGCGTATTCGTATGCGTGCAGCTGTTCAGGATTTACCGTAGTAGCCTTCTTTCAGAGCATCGTAAAGATTGGCGGCCGTGTGCTTTTCACCGTCGTACTCGACCTCTTCATTACCCTTGAGGCTGACCTTGCTGCCGTCATCCAGGGTGAATTCATATACCGTGCTCTCCAGGTCCTCACCCTTGACCAGCACACCCTGGAAGGCCTCCGGGTTGAAGCGGAAGGTTGTGCAGCCTTTCAGGCCCTGCTCGTAGGCATAACGATAGATATCCTTGAAATCCTCGTAGGGATACTCGGTAGGCACATTGGCGGTCTTGGAGATGGATGAATCCACCCATTTCTGTGCAGCCGCCTGGATATCAACATGCTGGCGGGGTACCACGTTATCTGCCGAGATAAAGTAATCCGGCAGCACGTTGTCATCACCATCCATGCTGGCCGTCGCATCGGCATTCACCAGCTCCCGGTATGCCAGCAGCTCAAACGAGAACACATCCACCTTTTCCTTGGACTTGCGGCCCTCACGAATGACATTGCGGAAATAGTGGTGTGCAAAACTGGGTTCAATACCGTTACTGGCATTGTTCGCCAGTGACAGCGAAATGGTGCCGGTTGGCGCTATTGAGCTGTGATGCGTGAAGCGTGCACCGGTTTCTGCAAGCTCTTTCACCAGCTCGGGAGCCACTTCTGCAACACGCTGCATGTAACGGCTGTACCTGGCATGCAACACCTTGCCCTTGACGGTATCGCCCGGCAAATAGCCGTCACGACGCATCTCCGGACGCTTGCGCAGCATTTCCTCGGTGACTTCAAATTCTTCTTCCATGATCGGTGCCGGCGCCTTCTCTTTTGCCAGGCCCAGTGCAACTTCCCAGCCGGTCACCGCCAGTTCACGACTGACACGCTCGGTAAAATCCAGTGATGACTGTTCGCCGTATTTCATGCGTAACATGGTGACGGTTGAACCCAGGCCGAGAAATCCCATGCCGTGGCGGCGCTTGTGCATAATCGCCTGGCGCTGGCCTTCCAGTGGCAGACCATTGATTTCGACAACGTTGTCGAGCATGCGGGTAAAGATGGCAACGACCTTGCGAAACTCATCCCAGTCGAAGCTGGCATGCTCGGTAAACGGGTTGCGCACAAACTTGGTCAGGTTGACCGAACCCAGCAGGCAGGAACCGTACGGTGGCAACGGCTGCTCGCCACAGGGGTTGGTTGCACGAATATTTTCGCAGAACCAGTTGTTATTCATCTCGTTGACCTTGTCGATCAGGATGAAGCCCGGTTCGGCAAAATCATAGGTGGACGCCATGATCATGTCCCACAAATGACGTGCAAGCACCTTCTTGTATACCTTGCAGGCAACCAGCCCGGCATTGTTGGTGATGTACTCACCCTTGTAGGGCCATTCGCGCCAGATCACCTGTGCGGTGTCATGCAGGTCAATACCATCATCCAGCTCACTGCGGTCCAGCGGGAAAGCCAGTTTCCAGTCGACATCGTTCTTGACTGCATCCATGAACTCGCTGGTGATCAGCAGGGACAGGTTAAACTGGCGCAGCCGACCGTCTTCGCGCTTGGCGCGGATAAAATCCATCACATCCGGATGACCGACATCGAAGGTCGCCATCTGTGCGCCGCGCCGGCCACCGGCCGAGGACACGGTAAAACACATCTTGTCGTAGATATCCATGAACGACAGCGGACCGGAGGTATAGGCACCTGCGCCGGAGACATAGGCACCTTTGGGGCGCAAGGTAGAGAACTCGTAACCGATGCCGCAACCGGCTTTCAGGGTCAGCCCGGCCTCGTGCACCTTGTCGAGAATATTGTCCATGGAGTCCTGCACCGTACCGGATACGGTGCAATTGATCGTCGAGGTAGCCGGCTTGTGTTGCTGTGCACCGGCATTGGAGGTAATGCGCCCGGCCGGAATGGCGCCATGTCGCAGTGCCCACAGGAATTCGCTGTACCAGATTTCACGCAGCTCGTGCGTTGCCTCGACCTCCGAGAGGGCGCGGGCAACACGCTGGTAGGTTTCATCAATGGAGTTATCAACCGGCGTACCGTCTTTTGCCTTGAGCTGATACTTGGTTTCCCAGATGTCCTGGGATGCTGCCTGCAGTGAAATATCTGCGACGCTGGTGGGTACTGCTTCTAGGTGCGCGGTGGTCGTCATACGCTGAATATCCTCCCCTTGATTCTTTAAGTTCTTGTTAGGATTACTGACTTTGGCCGCCTGCCTGGCGGGCAGACAAGGACACTGGCAGTGAAATTCTGGAATAAACCGGAACACTATATCTTGTGCTCTGGACAAAAAGATTATGCGGTCGGAGACGGCCTGTCAAGGCTAATTTATGCGGGTATAAATTATCTTATATTTCAACATTTTGTATATTTTTATCGGCCAAATACGGGGGCATTTCCGGGCAAAAACACTATAACAGTGAAACACTATATATTGTGTTCCTAATATTAGCCCTCAGGGCCGCTTGCAGTGCAAAAACCTGCGACGGGCGCTGTGGCAAGGGCTAAAGGGGGTGGGAATGATGCCCATGTCCGGATGGATTCGCAAGCAGCATCAAAATACCCATGACAATGACCATAACACCGGCAAGCAGGCGTATCCTGGGATCCCGTATGAAGCGATTCAGCGTGTTATAGGCCAGCCCGATGCTCAGTAAGGCAGGCAGGGTACCCAGTCCGAAAGCCAGCATCAGTAGCCCCCCCTCCGCGCCAGAGCCACTGGCCAGCGCCATTGCCAGCACAGCGTAAACCATACCGCAGGGCAACCAGCCCCAGACCAGCCCCAGCAGGAAGGCCTGGGCAGCACTGCGCACCGGAATATAACGCCGTCCGAACGGCTCTATGTATTTCCATAGATGGGCGCCGGCCTTTTCAAGCCATAGCAGGCTCTGCCACCACCCTGCCAGGTAAATACCAAACAGAATCATGACAACACCGCCAATGATGCGACCCAGCGGGAAGCCCTGCAGCAGCCCCGCTTCGCCCAGCTGCTGCCCGAACAGCCCAAGCAATACGCCTGCAAACACATAGCTGCTGATACGCCCGCCGTTATAGGCCAGCTGCGCCGCGACAAGACGCCAGCGCGAGGTCTGCAACTGCAGCGACAGTCCGGAACTCAGTGCACCGACAATACCGCCACACATGCCGAAACAATGCGTACCACCCAGCAGACCTACCAGGAAAGCGGCAAGCAGCGGTTCAGGGTTCAGCGCGATCACAACCGGGTTACGCTATGTTAATCCGGCGATTCAACAGCAGCTGGCCGCATTACCAGCCTGCCGGCAAGCGGGATCTGCATTTTGCCCGACAGACGCCAGTCATCCGCTTCCAGTTGCAGGTACCAGTTGCCCCGCGCAATCTCGTCAATGTCTCCGTAGTAGATACCGTCACCGGCATGTCTCAGGACAATGACCTGATCATGACCCGGCTGTGTCGGGTGCAGTAACGAGAATGCCAGCACCTTTGGCAAGGTAGCAGCGCTGCTCTGCAGCTGTAACTGCATGAGGTTATCGCGCA
>JAOUCV010000335.1 GCA_029859555.1 Gammaproteobacteria bacterium | reverse complement strand
ACCCATCACTTCATCAAGGATACTGCGCGCACCCTCAGGGTCGCCCATGTCCATGTAAGCACGAGCCAGATCAAGTTTGGTTGCAACCTCATCCGCATTGTTGAGCAGACCCTCGCTGGCATCCTGATCATCTTCAACGACCTCATCCATTTCATCATCGAGGTTGAATTCAATACTCTCGGGGAGTTCCGTCTTTGCATCAACCGCAGCGTTACTATCCTCCCCGTCATCCATGCCCGACAGGTCCATATCGAAGTCCGGGTCGGTAATGCCTTCCCCGTCGACAGCCGCGGCATGATACAGATCATTCCCCGGAGAAAGCGCAAAGCCCATGGTGGCAACTCTCAGCCACTGAGGATCATCCTCGTTGACGGAATCGCGAAAGTCACTGGCTTCACGATCAAATGCCGAGATATTTCCGCCAGCGTGATACACCTCGAGTAACTTGATCCTCAGGTTATTATCGGACGGCGCCTTCTCCAGCGCTGCTTGCAAGACATCCTGAGCCTGCTGAATCCTGCCGTAGGCAAGATATACATCTGCTTCTGTAATGGGGTCGCTTTCGTCATGCCCCTCTATCGATATTGTTTCCTCTTCCGGCACAATCTCTTCTTCAAAATCCACGACGGATGCGTGTGCTTCCGGACTTTTTGCAGAACTGCTGGCCATGTGTTTTTCCAGCGTCATTTCATCGTCAAAAATACTCTGGTGGGACTTTTGCCGTGTTGACGCCCAGAGAAAACCACCCAGCAGCATTGCCACCAGCACGCCCAGACCGGCAAGTACCGGGTTATCCATCAATTTATTGACAATACCCCGTGGCTGATCGACTGCATCCGGTTCTGCTACCGGTGCAATCGCGGCTTCTGGTTCAACGACATCTTCAACCTCCGCAGCCGCCTGCTCATCCATTTCTATGACGTCGGATTCCTGCGGCACCCCGGGTGCATCAGTCTCCGGCATCTCTGCCTGCCCGTCTGCAGCAACCTGGTCCTGCATACCGGCCAGCGCATCATCCTTGAGCTCCAGCAGGCGCTTCATGGTTTCTACCTGCTTTTCGAGGTCATTAACACGCGATTGCAGCTCCTGCGTTTCGGCCTTGCTGGCCTCTGCTTCCTCTGTGGCCAGCGCAAGCTGCTTACCTGCGTCTGAAGCAGTCTGGCCTTCAGCTGCCTGAGGATCCCCGGCACTCGCAGTTGCAGCCCCTGCCACTGCCTCATCTTCCGGTGCCGTCAGTTGCAAACGGGCATCTGATGCGACTTCCGGTTCTGCAACATCGCTATCGGGCGACGCCACCGGTGCGGCTTCCTCTACTGGTGCCGTCTGACCGTCCTGCCACTCCTGTGCTTGCCGGCGTGACTCGGCAATGGCTTCGCTGGCGGTGATAGCGGAAATGGTTGCTCTGTCAGGAATATTCAGTGTTACACCGGCCTTCAGCCGATTTATATTGTTGTTCACGAAAGCACGCGGGTTTTCACGTAGCAGTGCATGCATCATCTGGTCGACAGTGATGTCATTTCCCGGTCGGGTACGACGCGCAATATCCCAGAGCGTCTCATTGCGTCTGACCGGTCCGTAACTGTTCGCTGAGCCGGCAGGTGCGGCAGCGGTACGTACCGGCGCAGTAGCTGAGCGGCTTTGACGTACCGGGGCCTGCGTTACCGGCGCCGGGGCACGACTCACCGGCGCTACCGGAGCAACCACTGCGGCAGGCATGGTGACCGGCGGATCGACCAGTACCGTATATTCACGCAGCAGACGACCGTTCGGCCACTGCAGTTCCAGCATGAACTCCAGGAACGGCTCATGAATCGTATCGGTGCTGGTAACCCGTACAAATGCGTTACCCCGGGCATCCTGCTCTATACTGAATTTAAAGTCACTGAGGATCCGGTGTTTCGATAAACCGGTTCGGTCATGGGCCTCTTTCGAGGCGATGGAAATCTTGATTTCGGAGAGATCGGTACCAGAAGCGGAGGTCAGATCAATGACTGCATTCATCGGCTGATTGAGGCCGGATTGCATATCGATGGCACCCAGGCCAAGCGCATACAGGTTTGAGGATACCGTGGTAAAAAACAAGGCTGCAGCTACAGCCGATTTCTTCAACATAACCTAAATCCCCTTTAAGTTGTCTGTTTCACAATCCTCGATCGAGCGCACCTGCGCTGCCTGGCGGCATAACTCCGCCAACAGGCAAGCCGCACTATAGCTCACAAATACTCTTTGACCAATATTTCCGCGATCTGAATACTGTTGAGGGCTGCACCCTTGCGCACATTATCGGCAACCACCCACAAGTCTAAACCGCGAGGATGAGAAATATCCTCACGGATACGACCGACATAGACAGGATCATTGGTCGCACCCTCGGTAACCGCTGTCGGATAACCGCCATCCCTGCGCTCGTCCAGCACCACGATACCCGGCGCCTTTTCCAGCAAGGCGGTTGCCCGGGCAGCATCCAGCTTTTCACGGGTTTCAATATGCACGGCTTCGGAATGACCATAAAAAACCGGCACACGCACGGCAGTCGGGTTTACCTTGATTGAGTCATCCTCCATGATCTTGACGGTCTCCCAGACCATCTTCATTTCTTCCTTTGTATAGCCATTGTCCTGAAAGACATCAATCTGCGGCAGCACATTGAAGGCAATCTGACGCGGGTAGACCTCTGCCTTGGCAGCTCGACCATTGAGCAGCTCGGCCGTCTGGCTCGCCAACTCTGAAATAGCCTCCTTGCCGGTGCCGGACACGGCCTGGTAGGTGCAAACATTTATGCGTTCGATACCCGCCGCATCATGCAGTGGCTTGAGCGCCACCAGCATCTGGATAGTTGAACAGTTGGGATTAGCGATAATGCCATGACGCTTGTAGCCGGCAATAGCATGCGGATTTACCTCCGGAACGACCAGCGGAATCTCGTCGTCATAACGGTATTGCGAGGTATTGTCGATCACCACACAACCGGCCTCTGCCGCAATTGGCGCAAACTTCTCAGAGATGCCGGCACCCGCAGAAAACAGCCCGATCTGAACCTGTGAAAAATCGAAGGTTCT
>JAOUCV010000333.1 GCA_029859555.1 Gammaproteobacteria bacterium | reverse complement strand
CTGGCCATCGCCGGCCTGGCGCTGCTGTTCGATCAGCCTCTCAGGACAGCTTTAATTATCGGTTTCGGACTGGCGCTGTCATCGACGGCGTTTGGGCTGCAGATTCTGACCGAGCGCGGTGAACTCGGCACGGAGCGCGGCCAAACGGCATTTTCCGTGCTGCTGCTGCAAGACCTGGCTGTGGTGCCGCTGTTGGCACTGGTGTCTCTGCTGGCTGCTGATACCGCACTGCTGGAAGGTATCGAGTTCGCGATACTGGAAGCTGCGTTCGTCATCGCCTTTGTCATTCTCGTCGGCCGGTTCCTCCTCTCGCCGGTCTTGCGGCTGGTGGCGACCAGCCACACCGCCGAGGTATTCACCGCCGCAGCCCTGTTCGCGGTACTGGGCACCGCCTGGCTGATGGAGGAGGTGGGTCTGTCACTGGCGCTGGGGGCATTTCTTGCCGGGCTGATGATGGCGAACTCACACTATCGGCACCAGTTGATTGCTGATATTCAGCCATTTCGCGGCATCCTGCTCGGCCTGTTTTTCATGGGCGTCGGCATGTCCGTTGATTTTGGCCTGCTGGGCAGACAAGGCGTGTTGATTGCCGGACTGGTGCTGGGCCTGTTACTGGTGAAGTCGGTCATTCTCTGGGTCCTTTGCCGGATCATGGGTGTCGGTACTGCGGATGCCACGCGGGTATCACTACTGCTTTCGCAGAGCGGGGAGTTTGGCTTTGTGCTGTTCGGGCTGGCTGCCTTGAGCGGGGTTCTGCCGGAGGATCTTTTCCACATGTTGACGCTGCTTGTGGCGTTGACCATGGTCACCACGCCATTGATGGCCAAGCTGGGTGAATATATCAACAGACAGCTGAGCAACACTGAAGACCGGCACGATGTCAGTACCAATCACATTATTGCCGGACGGCCGCATGTCATCATTGCCGGCTTCGGCCGTGTCGGACGGCGGGTGTGCAGGATTCTGCAGGCCGGGAATGTTCCCTATCTAGCCATTGATAGTAATGCAGACCGCGTACTTGAAGGCAGGCGGGAAGGCTTCCCGGTCTTCTATGGTGATGCCAGTCAGCTTGATGTGCTGAAGGCAGCGGGTGCTGGACAGGCCAGTGCTCTGGTGTGCACGCTTGACAAGCCCTTGCCTGCTGTACGGCTGGTCAATAATCTGCGACAACACTACCCGGAAATTTCCATTCACGCACGCGGACGGGACTGGCAACACTGCGAACAGCTATTGAAGGCCGGGGCAACCATTGCCGTCTCGGAAACGCTGGAAGCGAGCTTGCAGATCGGCGCGGATGTGCTCGGTACTATGGGTTTCCTTGATGAGGATGCCACCGAGCTGATCGAGACGCTCCGCAAGGAATACTATGGATAGGCTGGCAACAGTCCTCGCCTGGACCAGGGGTGCAGGTCTTGTTAATTATCTTGTGAGTGGATGCAACCAGCCGAAAATGACTGGCCTGCTATATCAGGTGAATCACCGGTTTTGCCTGCGAGTTTAACCGGGCCATTTCTGTATTGTCACCCGTATTAAAAACATGATGGCGGAAATCACTGCCGTTGTTGTTAACTGATTGCGTCGAGAAAACAACTCCTCAGTTTTCGGTCTTGACGGTATCTCGCAGCAAACTGATACGCTCCAGCATCGATTCAGACAGCTTTTGTGCGGCCAGCATGACAGCTTCATCTCTGGCATGCGTTACCACGGCGTCGTAGAACTCAAAGCATCGATCGCTATCCGAGCGCAAGCGCTGCTGCAAAACATCGGGAGCTTCGCTCAATACGGCAGTTTTTCTTCTGTAGCCTTCTATTGATTCAATTGCCCTGGCAACATCGATGCCTGGTTTTCCAGCAGATTCCAGCCGGGCTTTGGTGTCTGCAAGTATGCTGTTCGTAGCTGCGCGGAACAGTCCCAGTTCAGGGGAACTGTCTGCGATCGTTTCTATATTATCGATAAGACAGTGATCGGCGCTGACTGCCACCGAAAGCAGGTCGGCCAGTGTGTGGATGATACGGGGTTCGACATTCGGCTCATCATGACCAGTCTGCTGCTCTGCCCGCCAGGCACGGCGGCGCATGGCACGTAACAGGGAGGCGTGGCCGAGTTCTTCCCTGGCCAGGGTTTCAGCATGTTCGCGCACAGTTTCATCATTCGCTGTGGCAGCCACGTAGATATAAAAGCGAAAGGCGCGTTCCTCATTGTGCACTGCAAAGGCCAGCGCCCGGTAGGGGCTGCTGTACTCCGGGTCAACGGCATTGTTGTCATAGTCGGTCGGCAACTGTGGGTCATCCCAGACAACCGGCCCGATATCAGTGCGCAGCTCTATGCCTTCGAGTTGTGCCCATTCCTCAATCAGGTGCTCATGCTGCTGCTCTTCCTTGAACATCCGTTCGAACATTGCGGCGGCTTCCTGGTTACCGTGCCTGTGCATGGCTTCGGCAAGGCGGGCATAACGCTGGACTGCCTCGTGCTCTGCACACAGGGCGATGGACATAAGGTCACTGGCTGTTTTTACATCCACTGTCAGCATACTAGGAGTTTCGCACACACCCGAGCAGCCGTCGATACGGTTTCTACGTGCATTTTGATTTAGATCAAGTTGAAACGATATGTTGTTTCGCTATACTGCGGCTCTACTCTCGGACAATACTTTCAAAAACAGGTGAACAGGTCGGTGCATGGTGGTGTCAGTGGGCTGCGTTTTACCTGTTTTTCAGTAGGTGCGCACCGGAATGCTACGGCAGCGGCTTTGCTGTTGTTTGCGATCATACTTTTGCAGTTTGCAGCCAGCAGTTATGCAGTCGCAGCAGACTTGCCGCGCTTTCTCACAGACATTGAAACGCAAGTAGTTTTCCCGGGAGCTGATCGTATCGGCGAAGCGGAAGGCGAGCCGCCAGTCGCACCGGTTTTCAGCGCGGGTGAGCAGGTCGGCCTGGTGTTTCTCACCAGTGACTACGTCAATACCACCGGATATTCCGGAAAACCCATTCACCAGCTTGTTGCCATTGACCTTGGCGGAGTGATTCGCAATGTGCTGCTGGTTGAGCATCATGAACCGATTGTC
>JAOUCV010000334.1 GCA_029859555.1 Gammaproteobacteria bacterium | reverse complement strand
ACCGGTACCTCGGTCGACCGTTCCGGCCAGGTTACCGGCAACGAGCCCGGTTCGAAGCGAGCCATCACCGGCACCGATTATGTGTCGCCATCCAATGGCGCCACCGCCCCGGGCAAGGTCGATGTGAGCCACACCAGTCATGGCAAGACCGTGAGTGGCACTGCCGTTGGCCACGAGGGCAAGATCACCGGTGACGAACGCGGTTCCTGCAGTTCCGTGACCGGTACCGAGTACCTCTCGTCAGAACAGCTCCAGACCTGCAATACCACCCTGTCGGAAACTCCGCGCAAGGTGAGCGTAATGTCGACGCGCGACGAGCAGCCGGTCTCCGGCACGGCGGTCGGGCGTTCCTCCAGGGTCACCGGCGACGAGCCCGGTTCCTGCCGCGCCATTACCGGTTCGCAGTACTACAACACCGACAGTGAGCTGTGCGCGGTTTCGGGACCGGACAAGGTCGCGAGCATGCAGACCCTGAGTGGACGTACCGTGACGGGTTCGGAGGTTGGCCGCAGCCCAAAAACAACAGGTGACGAGGCAGGTGGGTGCAAGCCCGTCACCGGAACCGATTACATCGGCGCAGATCAGCAGGCAGCTGTTTGTGACGCCAGCACCCCGGTCGCACCCGTTGCCAAGGTCGCGGTCGATACCACCTGGCGCGGCCAGCCCGTAACCGGCAGCTACGTGGGTCGCTCCACGCGCGTCACCGGAGACGAGCATGGCGGTTGTTCGCCCATCAGTGGAACGCCTTACATCGGCCGCAACCAGTACAACAATTTCTGCGAGGCACCCGCCAAGGAAGCGCAGGAAGCATGCCTCAAGACCAGTGCGCTGATCCCGGCCAACGCGGTTACCGGCGATCGTCCGGGCGCCGGAGGTTCAGTGATGACGGGTGATGAGCGTGGCGCATGCGAAATCGTCAGCGGCACGCCGTATGTCGGTGTTGACAACGCGGCGAGCAACTGCGCGACCAGCAACCGTTATGTGACGCGTACCTCCACCTGGGTGGAACCGTCGCGTCCCCCGGCGCCACTGGATTTCAGTATTGTGAGCCCGGCGCGCGCTGCGCAACAAAAGGACTATGACGGTGTTACCGGCACTGAATACAGCAGTGAGCGTATTACCGGCCCGGTGAACAAGGCTGGTGGGCTGATCACCGGCACCCCGGAGTTCCGCCATCGTGATGTCGGTATGGTGCAGGGTGTGCAGGAAGAAGCCACTGCCGCCAGCCGCCTGACCGGCGAGGGCAACCAGGACGGCCGCGAGGTTACGGGTGATGCCTGGAATGCCATGAGCCGGGTCACCGGTACCGAGGGTGCTTCCAGCCAGGTACGCAATCCGTCCGAGCGCGGCACCCCGCGCGGTGTCGGCGCCAATGCCGCGCGTTTCCGCGAGGAAGTAAAGCCGGCCGAGGTGCCGCCCAGCCGCATCACCGGTTCAGCCGGCAACGCCGGCACTGGTGCTCTGATAACCCTGTCCGGCGGCGCTCGCGGATAAGGGGCTATTGAGGACACGTCAGGTGAATACGCGCAAACGACTCGCTGCCATGAGAACTGCCGAAGACCGCCAGGCGGTGGAACTCGACAATCCCGCATGCGTGATCGGTCCGGGGGAGAGCTGCGAGCATGCCCTGGTCGACGAGGAGTTGAATCGTCGCCTGTACGCCTACGAGGAAACGGTACGTGGTCGCTTTACGCCGATTGTCGATACACTGAAAACCATCTCCGCCTTCCAGCATGAACTGGACTTCGTGTCCCGTGCCCAGCGTATCGCACAGGACCGCCTGGGATTCGAACTGCCCGCGGAACTGTTGGAAGACGCCTGGGTGTCCGGTCTGGATCTACGTGCCCTGTATTCCTACTGCATTTTCCATAGCTTCAAGGCGTGCATTGCCAATACCGACACCGACCAGGCGCCGTGGCGTGATCGGATGATGATCGATGCAGCGTTTATTCGCGCCTGCGGTTATCACACCGTCGATGTCAGTCCCTGCGCCGACGGCCGCCTGCAGGGTCTGCTGCCCTTTGTGTTTCGTGTGTCTCCGGATGCACCGGTGACCGTCAAGGCCTACGCCGGCGTGATGTTCGATGTTGAAGACGACGTCGCCGACTGGACCCGGCGTGAGCTGCTGCGTATAGCCGATAATGACCAGGGCAATTACCTGAAGATTGCGGTGTACCACTACAGCAGTTCTCATCCCGACGATCAGGGTTGCGCGGCGCACGGCAGCAACGATGAAAAGGCGACCCAGGCCGCTGCCGACCGCCTGGCGGAAATGCGCGCCGCACTTGAGAATACCTACGGTATCGGCGCTGCGCCAGATACCTTGCTGGTGGGCATGGACACCGATACCGACGCGCTGCGCGTGCACCTGCCGGACAACCAGAGCGGCAATTGTCCCAGGCGCTTTGTGGAGACTGCGAAGCTGTTCAATGACACGCTTGGCCTGAGCAAGGCAGCAGCGAGCGAGGAGATCAGTCTCGCGGTGGCCGAGGCCGAGGCCGGTTGCGGTACACAGCCCTGCATGCGTCAGTTCATCCTGCGTCTGCTGGAAGCCAATCTCTCGCAGATCCAGTACGTGATCCAGCATCACGCCGGGCGTTACGCCGTGATCGGCCACAACGAGCGCTTCATCTGCGCCGGCGAGGCGATGAGCGAACTGCAGCTGCGCAACAAGTTTTATTTCGCCCACCTCGACACGGTCGAGGAGGGTGCGGCCGACATGGATGTCGGTATCAAGATTTTTACCGGGCTGAACATCAGCCGCGGGCTGGCGGTGCCGGTGCTGGTGCACTTTCACTATTCCTCGAGCGTGCCGGGTGCTCGCGAACGGGCGGTGACGCGCTGCAAGCGCGTGCGCACGGCGATCGAGTCACGTTTTGCCAGGCTGCACGAGCAGGGACTTTTGCACTGCCAGATGGCAGTGAGCGATACCGATGGCAGCGAGCGATGCGCCTTTGTGGAAGACGATGCCCATGTGGCGGCACATTAGCAGGATGATTCGCCGAGGCAGATTATGAGAATCATGCAAGTTGAAAAAACGCTGGTTTCGACCAACCGGATCAAG
>JAOUCV010000332.1 GCA_029859555.1 Gammaproteobacteria bacterium | reverse complement strand
CCGAGGCGCGTGGCTCTGCTGTTGCCGGTGGCCTGCGAACGATGCTGTCGCGTTCCATCCCGGATCCCGGCACCCTGCAGCGTTCCACGTTTAACGTGGTGGCCGGTTATATCTTTCATATCGGGCTGTTCATTACCATCCTGTTGTTTGCGCCGCATATCCTGCTGATTGAAGATGTCTTCGGTGTCAGCTGGCCGGCATTGCCGACTCCTGTCATTGATGCCACCACCGTGGTGACCATCATTGCACTGCTGGCAGTACTGGTTCATCGCCTGCGGCACCCGGTGATGCGGTTCCTGTCAGGTTTCCAGGATTACCTGGTATGGCTGGTAACCATTCTGCCGCTGGTGACCGGCTATCTGGCCTTTCACCGTGTTGGCATAGCGCCACCGCCGACCCTGATCGCGGTACATATACTCAGCGTCGAGTTGCTAATGGTGATCTTTCCGTTCACCAAGCTGATGCACACTTTTAGCCTGTTCATGGCGCGTTACTACAACGGTGCAATTGCAGGATACAAGGGGGTGAACTCATGAGTGCTTCACTGCAACGCGGGCTGGACGCCTTTAAGGAGCAGATCGATGCACCGGTAGCGGCCTTTTTCAGCAGCTGCGTGCGCTGTGGCTTGTGTGCCAACGCCTGCCTGTTCCATACCGAGACCGGCGATCCGAAATACACACCGATATACAAGCTGGAACCGCTGCGCCGGGTGTGGCGACAGGAGTACACCTTCTGGGGCCGGCTTGCCAAGGCAGTCGGTCTGAGCAAAACGCTGACTGATGAAGAGCTGGGCGATTGGGATGAGCTGGTATATGACAGTTGTACCATGTGTGGACGTTGCTCAATGGTCTGCCCGGTCGGTAATGACATCGCCTACATGATTCGCAAGATGCGTGAGGGTATGGCGGCGGCCGGACATGCGCCCGTCGGCCTGATCGGGGCCACCAAGCGGGCCATAGAGATTGGCAGTCCCATGGGCGTCAAGCTGCCGGCCCTGCAGGCGCAGATCCGTCATACCGAGACGGAATTCGGGCTGGAGATTCCGGTAGACAAGGAGGGCGCCGAGTACCTGCTGTTGCTGTCCTCGATGGAGATCATGAATTTCCCGGAATTTATCGGCGCCGTTGCCAAGATATTCAAGCAGGCCGGTGTCACCTGGACGATTTCATCCGAGGCCTTTGAAGCCACCAACAGCGGTATCCAGATCGGTGTATCGGAGATTGCTGCGGAGCTGGTGCAACGCATCGTGACGGCGGCGGAGAAGCTCAGGGTGAAGAGTGTCATCAGCCCCGAGTGCGGACATGCCTACATGGCGATTCGCTGGGAGGGTCCCAACCTGATTGGCAAGCCCTACAGTTTCAAGGTGGTGCATATCCTCGAGCTGCTTGACCAGTTGCGCGCGGAAGGCCGTCTGAAAACCACGGGCAAGGAATCGCAACGCCTGACTTACCACGATCCCTGCCAGGTGTCGCGCCGCGGCGGCGTGGTCGATCAGCCACGCAACCTGCTCAACATGGTGGCGGAGAATTTCGTCGAGATGCCGGAGACCGGCACCATGAACTGGTGTTGCGGTGCCGGCGGCGGCGTCAGCAGTAATGAGCGTGCTGATGAAATACGGCTAAAGTCCTTTAACCGCAAGAAACAGCAGCTGGATGCCATTCATCCGGAGGCCATTGTGTCTGCCTGTTCCAATTGCCGCATACACCTTGAAGACGGGCTGGAAGAATACGGCATGGATATGCCAGTCATCAGCCTGACGGAGACGATTGCAGAGCATCTTGCCGAGGATAAATCATGAGTGAACGCGTTGTTGTTGACCCTATCACCCGCATCGAAGGCCACCTGCGCATCGAGGCACAGATGGATGGTGACCGAATTGCGCAGGCCTATTCGGCCGGCACCATGGTGCGCGGTATCGAGATTATTCTGCGTGGTCGTGACCCGCGGGATGCCTGGGCCTTTGCGCAGCGTATCTGTGGCGTCTGCACGCTGGTGCACGGACTGGCCTCTATTCGTTCAGTCGAGAATGCACTGGACTACCCGATTCCGCCAAATGCGCAGCTGATTCGTAACCTGATGAGCGGTGCACAGTATGTGCATGACCATGTCATGCACTTTTATCACCTGCATGCGCTGGACTGGGTTGATGTGGTGTCGGCACTGAGTGCTGACCCCGCGGCCACCTCGGCACTGGCACAGTCCATCAGCAGTTACCCGAAGTCTTCCCCCGGTTATTTTTCTGATATGCAGAAGAAGCTGAAGAACTTTGTCGAGGGCGGCCAGCTGGGTATCTTTGCCAATGGTTACTGGGGCCACCCGGCCTACAAGCTGCCACCCGAGGCCAACCTGATGGCCGTGGCGCATTACCTCGAGGCATTGAGCTGGCAGCGTGATGTGGCCAAGCTGCATGCGATCTTTGGCGGCAAGAATCCGCATCCGAACTTTGTGGTCGGTGGCGTCGCCTGTCCGATTGATCTGAATTCCGATTCCGCCATCAATGCCAAGCGACTGGCACAGGTGCAGGAAATCATCAACAAGATGCAGGTGTTCGTCGACCAGGTCTACATACCGGATCTGCTGGCCATTGCCGGCTTCTACAAGGACTGGGGTTCGCGTGGTGAAGGGCTGGGCAATTTTATGACCTTTGGCGACTTTCCGGAGAAGGGTATGGACGACCCGTCCAGCTTCCTGATCCCGGCCGGTGCCATTCTGAACCGTGATCTGTCAACCATTCACGATGTGGACATGAATGCGGCTGACGAAATCCAGGAGTACGTGTCCCACTCCTGGTATGACTATGACGGCGGCAAGAACAATGGCTTGCATCCCTATGATGGCGAGACCAGCCTCAATTACAGCGGTCCCCAACCCCCCTATGAGCAGCTGGATGTGGAGCAGTCCTATTCCTGGCTGAAATCGCCGCGCTGGAAGGGACATGCCATGGAGGTCGGACCACTGGCGCGGGTGCTGATGCTGTATGCCAGTGGCAACGAGCAGGCAAAAGAGCTGGTCAATATGACGCTGAGTACGCTGGATGTCCCGGTAGATGCGCTGTTCTCGACGCTGGGCCGCACC
>JAOUCV010000331.1 GCA_029859555.1 Gammaproteobacteria bacterium | reverse complement strand
TTACAGTACTGAAATTATCGGCAAGGTGAGTGTTGTAAAGGATTTCTTTGTGACCCTGTTTTTCGTCGGCCTGGGCATGACGATCCCTGTGCCGGATGGCGTTAATGTGCTCATTCTTGCGGCCGTACTGGCGCTTGTCGCAGTGCTGGCCCGCTATGTGGTTATTTTTCCATTGCTGTATTTCTCCGGGCTGGATCGCCGCAATTCAATGGTAACCTCGGTGCGGCTCGGGCAGATCTCGGAATTCAGTCTGGTGATTTGTTTTCTTGGTATGCAGCTGGGTCATATATCCGGGGAGCTTGCCAGTGCGGTTATCTTTGCGTTTGTGATAACTGCCCTGTTTACCCCGTTCATGTATCGCCAGGCAGATGCAGTGCATGACCACCTGTCAGGTCTGCTCGGCAAGCTGGGGTTCCGGGAACCACCGCAAAAGTCAGCTGGCGAGCAGGAATCATACAGCCTGGCCTTGCTTGGTTTTCATCGCACTGCTTCATCGCTGTTGCATGAGATAGGCAGACACAACCCCGGGCTGTTATCGCAAACACTGGTAGTGGATTTTAATATCAATTTACATGCGAAAATATCCGCGCTGGGTGTCACCGTCAAATACGGTGATCTTTGTAATGCGGAGACCCTGCTTCATTCCGGTGTTGACAAGGCGCGTGTGGTTGTCTGCACGATTCCTGATGATGTACTGAAGGGAACCACCAATCGTAATCTTGTCAAGGCTGTGCGCAACCTCAACCCGGAGGCGATTGTTATAGCGAATGCCGTAGAATTGCGCGATAGCCGGGAATTATATGAAGCCGGTGCAGACTACGTGTTTATGCAGCGTGTCGAGGCTGCGAGAGCGGTAGAGGGCGCCATTGAAGAGGCGTTGTCCGGTACGCTTCCGGAATACCGCTCATCCATCGAGGCGACCTATGATGAATGGCACTTGCGCAAGGAAGTGATGTAATTATTTACGAAACGGTGCGGCCAGCGGTTCTCCGATAAATACACCCTGGCCGGGCCATTCAACGCTTTTCCAATAGGCCTCCAGCAGGGTTTCACCGTTCAGGTAGCGGTCGATCACCACGTTCGGGCGCGGGAACTTCTGTACAAATGCGCATGGCTCCACCACGGTGCCATAACTGCCGGTTGCTCCTGCGACGAGCCAGCGCAGGCTGCTCATTTGCTTGCTGCCCGTGAGTTGCCCGCCCGCAGACGTCAGGTGGTCCGCAATTGCGCCCGGCAGGTAGCGGTTAGTGTCAATACCCGCAACTGAAACCAGGCCGGTAAAATAGAACATCACGTCGCTGCGGTGTTTCAGGCTGTTACTGTCAAGAATCTCTATCCTGAAACGATCGGACTGCATCATTTGAATGCCCGGGTAGAAGCGTGCGCGTACGTTTCTTGCCCTGTCGGAAGTGCTCATCAGGTAGGCGGTACCCGGTGGCTGTGACTCGTCTGCGGCAATACCCCTGTCAATCAGTTTTTCTACTGAAGCAAGGTCTTCCCCTGCCAGCATCATGGCTGGACGCCAGCCAAAATCGCTAAAAGGTTTCGAGCTGTTGCTGTTAAACAGCGGGCTTGCCTTGGTTGGCTTGCAACCTTTTGCGCAGAAATCTTCATTGTAACCAGCTGCAAATGCAGTAGTGATTGACATGCAGCCTACCCGATAGGGTGCGGTCCAGCTGAGTGCGTAGGCTTGCACTGCAGCGGGTGTCCTCTGGTCTATATCTGCCTTGAGTGATTTAAATACTTTTGCAGACATGACATTCCTGCCCGGTTTGAAATTGACATGAATAACATTGCCGGCAGGTATGCCACGCTTTGCAATATAGTATTCACCGATACTTCTGCTCAGCGGATCGGCATCATTGATAATAACTGCCAGATGCTGCGGCCCGAGCACTGCAGGTGGTGCGTCTTCCGGTATACCTGTCTCTGCACTGCAGACTGACAGCAGGTTGAGTGCAACAAGCAGCAGCAATGACAGGCAGGTATATGTGCTGCTGCAATTACTCCTGTTCACGATATTCGGCCGGTGTCTTGCCAGTCCAGCGCTTGAAGGCGCGGGTAAAATTGCTGGGCTCGGAAAATCCCAGCAGGTAGGTGATTTCTCCAAGTGAACGATACGTTTCCCTGATGTAATGCAGCGCCAGTTCCTGGCGAGTGGACTCCAGCAGGGTTTTATAATTGGTCTCTTCCTTGTTCAGCATGCGCTGCAGGCTGCGCAGGCTGACATGCAGGGAGTCGGCGATGGTTTCCTGGTTTGGCGTGCCGTCATGCAGGCGTTCAATAATGCTGGAACGCACCTGCATGGTAATGCTGTCACGATCAAAACGTGCCAGGTAGTCAATTACGGCCTGGTCATTGATGCGTGCCAGTTCATGGTTGGCATTGACCAGCGGGGCATCAAGCAGTTGTTTGCTGAAGCACAATGAATAGTTGTCGGCATCATACTGCACCGGACAACGGAAGAATGCCTCAATCTTTTTTGCGCACCCGGGTTTGTTGCGATTGAGTGTTACACGCGACGGGTTGATTTCATTACCGGCGGTAATTCGACACATATGCAGGAAGCCGGTGAGCCCGGCATCAATTGATGCGTGGACAAAATCCTCTACTCCTGCCGGCGGCAAAAGCAATAACTCTGCAGTGTCTGTGCTGTCTTCAAGTTGTATATTGGCGGCAGTTGATATCAGGCGTGAGAAACGTACCAGCCGCTGCAGTGCGTCCCTGAGCGTATCACTGGCAAGCCAGGAAAAGCCCAGTCCGTGCAGGGCAGCCGGTTGTAACTGTTCTCCGGCGACAAAACCGAAGCAGGGGTCAGCGCTTGCCTCGACGGCTATTCGCCACAGTTGTTGCATGCTCTCGACGGGGTAGCGTATGCCGTCACGCGTGGTTTCCTCAAGTTTGATCCCGGCAGCCTTGAACAACGGGGCCGGGTCACAATCATAGCTGTGCAGGGTTTGCGCGATTAGTGCGGCAACGCTGCCAAGTGTTGAGTATCCTGCGCTGGGTGTTGTCATGCGTTATTTTCTGCGACTGTTTTATTTATTCATAACCGGTTACGTATCCTTAATCATAA
>JAOUCV010000330.1 GCA_029859555.1 Gammaproteobacteria bacterium | reverse complement strand
TTTGAATCAATTGGTAGCGAAACTGCCGCCATTATCGTAGAACCGGTCGCTGGCAACATGAACTGCATTCTGCCGGAACCCGGCTTTCTGGAAGGTCTGCGCGCAATCTGTGACCAGTATGGCTGCGTCCTCATTTTCGACGAGGTGATGACCGGCTTTCGCGTTTCCCCCGGCAGTGCGCAGGGACATTACGGCGTCACACCCGACCTGACCACCCTTGGCAAGGTCATCGGTGGCGGTCTGCCGGTGGGTGCCTTTGGTGGCCGCCGCGACATCATGGAACAGATCGCGCCGCTGGGCCCGGTTTACCAGGCCGGCACCCTCTCCGGCAACCCGATCTCACTGGCGGCCGGACTGACGACACTGGAACTGGCTGGCAGCGACGGTTTTCATGAGCAGCTGGACCAGGCAACGAAACGACTGACCAGCGGTCTGCAAGCCGCCGCCGACAAGGCCGGCATCCCCTTCACCAGCAACCAGCTCGGCGGCATGTTCGGCTGCTTCTTCAGTGCCGAGACCCGCATCAGCCGCTTTGAGCAGGTGACTCGTTGCGACATGCAACGCTTCCAGCAGTTTTATCATGGCATGCTCGAGGCGGGCGTCTATCTCGCACCCTCCGCCTATGAAGCCGGCTTCGTGTCGTCAGCCCACAGCGATGCGCTCATCGACGAGACGCTGGAGAGTGCCGCAAGGGTTTTCGCAACACTGTAACCACCGCATCACCCGCAACAAGGGACGGCATGAACGAACTGCTGCAAAATCTGCTGAGCTGGATCACCCTGCACCCGATGGCATTCAGTATCGCCGTGTTTTTTGTTGCCCTGATGGAATCACTGGTGGTCCTGGGCCTGCTGATACCGGGTGCCGCACTGCTGTTTGGCGCCGGCGCATTGATGGCCACCGGCGCATTGCCGATCACCACGATCATGCTATCGACCATCGCCGGCGCCATAGTCGGCGACTTCATCAGCTTCCTGCTTGGCCGGCACTACCATCAGCGTCTGCGTGTCATCTGGCCGTTTCGCCGTTACCCGGTGATGGTCAACCGCGGTGTCGACTTCTTCGTCAGACACGGTGGCAAAAGCGTTTTCATGGCGCGTTTCATCGGGCCCCTGCGGCCCATCGTACCGGCGATTGCCGGCATGATGAGCATGTCGACCTCGCGCTTCCTGGTCATCGACATCATTGCCTCGGCACTGTGGGCACCGGTCTACATCCTGCCCGGCATGGTGTTCGGCGCTTCCCTGGGGCTGGCCGCCGAGGTCGCCGGCCGGCTGGTGGTGCTACTGGTGGTAGTCGCCGCTATTGCCTGGTTCGGCATCTGGATTGCCAGCGGCCTGATACGGCTGCTGCAGCCGCACATTGCCCGTGCCCTTGAAAGACTGCTCGAATACAGCCGCAACCACCCGCGTATCAATCCACTGGCCGGCTCTCTGCTTGATCCGGACCACCCGGAAGCGCGCGGGCTGGCCGCCCTGTCCGCACTGTTTTTCGTCGCCCTGTGGCTGCTGCTGCTGACCTCCCGACAGGTACTGCACGGCCACTGGATGAATGGCATCGACGCCTACCTGTTTCATTCACTGGAGAACCTGCGCACTCCCTGGGCCGACCAGGTAATGGTCTTCATCACCCAGCTCGGTAACCAGGCATTGCTGGCGCTGGTACTGGCCGGCAGCTGCGCATGGCTGTTCTGGAAGGGCAACAGCAAGGCCGCCTGGCACTGGCTGGCGGCGTATACCAGTGTTGGCCTGCTCACCTGGCTGTTAAAGAGTACGGTACAGATCGCGCGCCCGCTATCGAGCTACGGCGGCTACTCGTTCCCGAGCGCACATACCAGCGTGAGTCTCGCGGTATACGGATTCCTGGCACTCATCATTGCCCGCGAACTGCATGTTACCCGGCGCTGGCTGCCCTACTCCGTTGCCGGACTGCTGGTTACCGCGATTGCCCTGTCGCGCCTGTATCTGGGTACCCACTGGTTCTCGGATGTTTTCGCCGGGGCCTTGCTTGGGCTGGTGTGGGTTGCATTGATTGGCCTTGCCTATGACCGGCACCCGGCACCGCGTCTGCCGGTGAAGCGACTGCTCGGGGTTACCACGCTGTTGCTGGTAGTGGCCGGCAGCTGGCAGACTCAGCATGATTTTAAGCGCGAACTCGCCTACTACTCACCCGCAGTGGAAATACAACGGGTGACACTGTCTACCTGGACCAGCAGCAGCTGGGAACGATTAACGGCATATCGAATCGATCTTGAGGGGGTCAACACCCAGCCGATGAACTTCCAGTGGGCCGGCAGCCTGGAATCATTGAAGAGTGTGTTGCAGACACAAGGCTGGACATCTGCAGCGGCACTGCGTCCCACCAATGCCATTAACTGGCTGGCACCTGACCCGGAGATTAGCGCGCTGCCAATCCTGCCGCAGGTCAACGACGGCCAGCACCAGGGGCTGTTACTGGTGGCACCGCGGCAGACTGATAAAGACCGGCTCGTTATCCTGCGTCTGTGGCCTTCCGACCTGCAGCTCATCAACAGCAACACCCCGGTATGGAACGGCTATGTCGCCTACCTGCTAATCGAAAAGGAACTGCCGCTGATTACTTATCTGCGCACCGGAGCGGACTTTGAGACCCCGCTCGGGTTGTTATCCCGGGCACTTGGCAACAATACAACCACGCGCTTGCTGCGCAGACACCGGGCAGTTAGCGGTTTGCCGATACTCTGGCAGGGCAATGTATTGCTGGCATGGGAAAAACATCAGCAGCTATCCCGGTAGTTCCCTGCTAACCGCCCAGACTGTCGAGCAGTTTCTGGTGTATGCCGCCAAAGCCGCCATTACTCATCACCAGTATATGATCGCCGCTGCGTGCAGCCTGGACGACTGCGGCAACAATCGCATCCACCGACCCTGACACCGTCACCGGCACATCCAGCACCCCGGCCACCTGCGCAAGCGACCAGTCCATTTCCGCCGGCTCATGCATCCAGACAAGGTCTGCACCCTGCATGGATGCTGCCAGCGTGTCACGGTGCACACCCATGCGCATGGTATTGGAGCGTGGCTCCAGCAACAACAGTATGCGCGCATCACC
>JAOUCV010000329.1 GCA_029859555.1 Gammaproteobacteria bacterium | reverse complement strand
AATCACCGGCATTACCGCACAAAACCTTGTGCGCGTGTTTTTCCTGCAGGAGCAACTCAAATCACTCGGCAAGGACAAGTCCTGGACACCAAAATACGTACACGTGATTGGTGCCGGCACCATGGGTGGTGACATCGCTGCATGGTGTGCATTCCGCGGCTTTCACGTGACCTTGCAGGACCAGTCGCCGGAGCGTATCGCACCGGCTATGAAACGCGCCTACAGCCTCTTCAAGCGCAAGCTGAAGCGCCCCTTGAAGATCAATGCGGCCATGGATCGCCTGATGCCGGATCACCAGGGAATTGGTGTAAGCCGGGCTGATATCGTAATTGAAGCAATATTTGAAGATGCAGAGGTAAAGTGTTCTTTATACAAGGATATTGAACCAAGAATGAAGCCGGACGCCATCCTGGCCACCAACACCTCCAGCATTCCGCTCGAGGAGCTGACCGGCGCCCTGCAGCAACCGGAGCGACTGGTCGGTCTGCACTTCTTCAACCCGGTAGCCATGATGCAACTGGTAGAAGTCGTCAACGGTGAATCCACCTCGGCCGCCGTGTCCGCCCGGGCGATGGCATTTACCCGGAAAATCGACCGCTTGCCGCTACCTGTTACCAGTACCCCCGGATTTCTGGTGAATCGCATACTCATGCCCTACCTGATGGAAGCCGTGGTACTGGAAGCTGAAGGCGTGCCACCGGTTCTGATCGACAAGGCGGCCACCTCCTTTGGTATGCCGATGGGTCCTGTGCAACTGGCAGATACCGTCGGACTGGATATCTGTCTGCATGTCGCAGAGATTCTTGCCGACCATTTCAACGCCGAAATTCCGCAACGACTCAGGAAACTTGTCAAGGATGGCAACCTCGGCCGCAAGTCCGGACGCGGCTTTTATCAATATAAAAAAGGCAAGCCGGTCAAACCAAAGGCAGGCAGTGGTAACTGGAACATGGAAGAAATCACCAACCGCCTGGTGCTGCGACTGCTGAACGAATCAGTGAGTTGCCTGCGTGAAAACGTGGTCAGCGAAAAGGACCTGCTGGATGCGGGTATGATATTTGGCACCGGATTCGCACCCTTCCGCGGTGGCCCCATGCATTATCTGGATGCTGTGGGAGCCAAAGCAATGTACAAACAGCTGGAAACGCTGAAGTCACTGCGTGGAGATCGTTTTACGCCTGACCCGGGTTGGGAGGCACTGACACACTCTTCGGGGGGAGAAACCGCATGAACAAGGATAAATCTGATTTTATTGCTGCAGAGACTGCCGTCACGCTGGCAGGATTGTTCAGGGAGCGTGTCAAACGCAGCCCGAACAAGGTTGCCTATCGCCAGTTTGATCAGGACACCGGACAGTGGTGTGATTCCACCTGGCAGGAAATGGCAACCGAGGTGGCGCGCTGGCAGGACGCACTCGCCCGGGAAGGATTGCAGCAAGGCGAGCGGGTGGCAGTGTTGCTACGCAACTGCAAGGAATGGGTAACGTTTGACCAGGCCGCCCTCGGTTGCGGTCTCGTTGTTGTGCCACTGTATACCGATGATCGCCCGGAAAGTGCTGCCTACATCCTTAATCATTGCGGCGCGAAGGTCCTGTTGCTGCAGGGGGAAGAACAATGGCAGGGGCTGCTGACCGTACACGATCAGCTGGGTGACCTGACACGGATACTCACACTGGAACCGGTCACGGTACCGGAGGGTGAAACCCGTGTCAGCACCGTTGCCGACTGGTTACCAGAAACTGGTGGTGAGCTGCATTCTGATGACGGTGATTCCAGCGAACTTGCCACTATCGTTTATACATCGGGAACCACTGGCCGCCCAAAGGGGGTCATGCTGAGCCACTGGAATATTCTGTTTGATTCCGACAGCGCGCTGGAAATTGTACAGATGTATGCAGATGACCTGTTGATTTCCTTTCTGCCACTCTCCCATACTTTTGAACGCACCGTCGGTTACTACATCCCGATGATGGTCGGTGCAAACATTGCCTATGCACGCTCCATATCTGAACTCGGTGAAGACCTGCAAACAATAAAACCCACGTTGATGATTTCCGTACCGCGTATTTATGAGCGTGTGTACAACAAGATCCAGGCAGGGCTTGCAGAAAAATCACCGCTGGCAACGAAACTGTTCAATCTGGCTGTGGATACCGGCTGGAAGCGTTTTCTGCACCGCCAGGGCCGTGGTTCCTGGCACCCCGTTTTTCTGCTGTGGCCGTTACTCAATAAGCTGGTCGCCGGCAAGATCATGGCAAAGCTCGGTGGCAATATGCACATGGCTGCATCCGGCGGCGCGCCCTTGCCAATGCCCATTGCACGGGTCTTCATCGGGCTGGGTCTCAACCTGATTCAGGGCTATGGACTGACCGAGACCAGTCCGATACTGACGGCCAACCCGGAGAAGGATAACGAGCCCGGCAGCGTTGGTATTCCATTGCGCGGCATCGAACTTCGCGTTGCAGACGACGATGAATTGCTGGCACGCGGTCCGGTCATCATGCTCGGCTACTGGAATAATCAGGAAGCCACCGATGCTGTCATTGACGCCGAAGGCTGGTTTCATACCGGTGACAAGGCACGTATTGAAAACAACCATGTTTATATAACCGGGCGTCTGAAAGAAATCATCGTCATGGCCAATGGCGAGAAAGTGCCACCCGCTGATATGGAAATGGCCATTGCGCTCGACACCCTGTTTGAACAGGTCATGATTATTGGCGACAACCGGCCTTTTCTAACTGCAATGATTGTCCTGAATGAAGAACAATGGGCCATCCATGCGAAAAACCTGGAGCTGGATAGCAGCGACCCGGATGCACCAGCCGCAGAGAGGTTTGAGAAACTGGTCTGCGAAAAAATCACTATGCAGCTCTCGGAATTTCCTGGCTATGCCATTATTCGCCAGGTAACTTGCGTGCTCGAACCCTGGACAATCGAGAATGAACTGATTACCCCGACTCTCAAGCTGAAACGTAACCGCATCATGGAGCGCTTCGAGACGGATATCGAAAAAATGTATGAGGGTCACTAGCAGGAAGCATCAACATGTCAGAGCTGCCCGATGAAGATAACCTCACCATCCGTGTCATGGCAATGC
>JAOUCV010000050.1 GCA_029859555.1 Gammaproteobacteria bacterium | reverse complement strand
GGCCCGCATGAAAAGTCTGCCCGGCATCAGTGAGATGCTGGCCGATATGCCGGAATATATGCGCACCGGGTTCAGGGACTCGCAGGTACGGCTGGCGCACGAGTTCGCCAACCTGGTCAACGATGATGTGGTCACGGAGACCGAGGCTAACCAGGAGGACAACCCGAATTCCGTGATGGTGTTGCTGGGCAGGCTTGGCGACAGCCTGGAACCCGGCAGTGCCATGCGTATCGTTTCACCCTATATATTTGTCGCCAGGTACTACGACAAGGAGGGCAATGTTATAGAAGACGGTGCCCTTGATGCTCGCCAGTGGTTGCGTGAACATCCGGAGAACCGTATAGAAGTCGTCACCAACTCGGTGCTTACCAGTGATAACTTTTTGGCCCAGTCCATTATTGATATGGATGTGGGGCCGCGGACACTTTTGACACCGGAGATGGAGGCGGCATGGCTCTCCAGCCTGGAAGAGGGTGAACTCAACCCGCAAGTGGTGGAAAGCGAGGAGTGGCAACGGCTCATTAACCACCCGCAACTGTTTATTTACCAGACCGGCAAGCTGGATGCGGCGCTGCTGGGAAAGGGAGATGAGCATTACGGGAAGCTGCATGCAAAGTTTCTCATCGGGGGCGATATAGGTTTCGTTGGAACTGCCAACTTTGATTACCGCTCCCGGTTGTTTAACAATGAGATGGGGTTTTTTCTGAAGAACCCCGAGTTGCTGGATGACCTGGACGAGGCCTTTGAAATTTTGAAGGCACAGTCCTATCGCTGGGGTACACCGGAGTGGCTGCAGATGCGCCGGGAAGTCATGGAGGCGGGCGGGATCAAGGGCTGGTCGACCCGTAATCAGCGCGGTATTTTCAAATTCCTGCGAGCCACCGGCCTGGACTGGCTGATTTGACGGCATCAATCAACAGGGACCGGGATGGTTTTTGCTGAAAGATATTTGCCACGGAAACACACGGAAATACACGGAAGAAAATGCCTTGCCGGACAGAATATTTCCGTGTATTTCCGTGTTCTTCCGTGGCTAAGCAGGTTTTTTAAAAAATACTCCTGAGTAAGCATGATTAGGCGCTGACCGCATCGACCAGTTGATTTGATAGAATCAATCGACACGGACCGGGATGGTTTTTGCTAAAAGATATTTGCCGCGGAAACACACGGAATTACACGGAAGAAAATGCCTTGCCGGACAGAATATTTCCGTGTATTTCCGTGTTCTTCCGTGGCTAAACAGGTTTTTTAAACGACACTTTTAATTGAGTACGATTGGACACTGGACCCCATTGATTATTCTGTTCAACAAACCTTTTCGGGTGCTGTCGCAGTTCACTAGCGACAGCGACAAGGCAGTACTGGCCGATTATATTGATATCCCGGGGGTGTACTGTGCCGGTCGGCTTGATTACGACAGTGAAGGTCTGCTGGTGCTCACCGATGACGGCAAGTTACAGCAGCGTATAGCGAATCCCGCCTGGGGCAAGGAAAAGGGCTACTGGGTGCAGGTGGAAGGCGAGCCGCCGGAAGAGCATCTTGCCGCGCTGCGCAAGGGCGTGGTACTCAAGGACGGGAAAACGCGCCCGGCCAGGGTTGAGCGGATTGAATTGCCTGATATCTGGCCGCGTACTCCGCCGATCCGCGAACGAAAAAATATTCCCGCCAGTTGGCTAAACCTGACCATAAGTGAAGGCCGCAATCGGCAGGTGCGACGTATGACCGCACATATTGGCTATCCAACGTTGCGATTGATCCGCTACCGGGTGGCTGACTGGTTGCTTGATGATATTGCAGTGGGTAAATATGTCGTCTGTTGATGACATAAAAAATGGCGGCCTGTCAGGAGGCCGCCACAGGGATGATGTTCACATCCATCTCACAGAGTGGGAGTCACTGTGTACAAACATTATAACCAGGCAAACCGGGGATGGAATGTGGCACAGTGTCGCACCTCATGTGCTCCGGTCATTTCCATTGAGCTGATATGCGACGATTAATTCACTGGTTACTGGTTTCTCTGGCAGGGGTGCTTGCCCTCGTTGTGGCAGCGCTGCTGCTGGTGTCGATGCTGGATGTCACGCTGGACCTGGACCATTTGCGTGACGGGGTCCAGACTTCTGCGGGGGTAGCACTTGGCCGTGATGTAAAAATCAACGGGCCGGTGCGGCTGAAGCTGTCAGGCTGGCCTTCCATTGAGGTTCGGGATGTGGAAATTGCCAATGTGCCGGGTGCCTCGAACAAGGTGTTTTTCAGTGCATCTCGCGCACGCTTGCAAATCGGCCTGCCGCCACTATTGCGCGGTGATCTGCAAATCGGGGAAATTAGCGCAGAGTCGGTTGTGCTAAATCTTGAAAATGATGCTGAGGGTAATGCCAACTGGGTATTTGGAGAACAGTCCGTTGGTGAAGATGATAGCGAGCCGCGAAAGCGGCTGTTGGAATTTTCGGGTCTGCATGAGCTGTCGTTGCAGCAGGTTGAGCTGAGTTACCGCGACGCGGCGCTCGACAAGAGACTGCACCTCAGTATTGAATCACTGTATGGCGAGGCGAGCCCGGGTAAATCCATGCAGCTGCAGCTACAGGGTGCATTGCAGGAGCAGACCTATGACCTGGAACTGGCAGGAGGCCCGATTGATGACCTGATGGACCGCTCCGCCCGCTGGCCGTTTAAGCTCAAAGGTGAAGCTTTTGACCGGCGCATTGATGCCAGCGGCAACAGGGCAGTAATAGATGAGGAGCCCGAGCTGGGATTGCAGCTGACCGTGCAGAATGCCGATATCGGTGCCATTTTGCAGCGCCTGAAACTGGTCGAGGGTCTGGAAATGACCACGGGTGTTGCGGCCATTGATGTGCTGGTAAGAGGGAATACACTGAACGAAATTGTGTTGCAGTCGAAGATGGTTTTTGCCGTGCGCGAAGGGGAGTGGGTCATTACCCTGCCCAATACCCGTCAGCCGCTACGCATCCAGCAACTGCAGGGTGAAATAACCGTGCGCCAGGTTAACGAAATCACTATGGATCTGCGCGGCGAGATCAGGCAGACGCCGGTCCGCTTTCTGATCACCGGCGCGCCCTTGATTGAGTACATGAAGGCGCCGCAGGAGCTGCCGCTGAGGCTCGACATCGAGATGCTGGATACGCGGTTGAGTTTTGACAGCAGGCTGGCAATACCGATTGCCAACCGTGACGTCACCATGGGGCTGGACATAAAAAGTGAGCGACTCGATAAATTTAACAGCCTGCTGAAACTCGATCTACCCCCACTGGGACCGGTTGCATTGACGGCACGGCTGGATGTGTCAGCAGCTGGTTATGAGCTGTCGACATTACGCCTGGTTGTTAACGAGAGTGATCTTGAGGGCAAGATCAATGTTGATATGACCGCGAGCAAGCCGAAAGTGGATATTGAACTGACATCCAGCCGTTTCAGGGTTGAAGACTTTGATATCAAGCGTGCTGAAGCTGCTGATACAGCAGAGGCCGAAACGGAGATGTCTTCAAAAACGGCTCCAACACCCCGGCATCAGCCTGCCAGCGAGAATAAACAGCTGCTGTCCCGTGAGGTGTTGAACAGTGTTGATGCTGATTTGCGCATCGAGGCCAGGCAAGTGACATCGGGCACTGATGAACTGGGTTCCGGTTCACTGTTGTTGTCGCTGCGAGAAGGGCGGTTGGCACTGGACCCCTTGAAGATCGATACAGCGGGTGGTGGCATTGATCTGGTGATGAGTCTGTTACATTCCGGTGAACACCTTGATTTTACCGTCACGGCAAATGTCGATCGCTTCGATTACGGCGTGCTTGCACGCCGGCTTGATCCTGAATCTGATATGGACGGTGTCATGAGTCTCGACATCGGGCTGCAGTCAACGGCACCCGTCAAGGCCGAAATCATGGCGAATGCGAGCGGGCATTTCGACTTTGCGCTGGTGCCTGACAATTTCTCTGCAGAGGTTTTTGACCTGTGGGCGGTCAACCTGGTGTCATCGATTGCAGCGGAGGTGGACAAGGACGAGGCATCAAAAATGAACTGCGTAGTGGTCCGGCTGGGTCTTGAGGATGGCCTGTTGACGGAGAAGGCCGTTTTCATGGATACCACCCGGATGAGTGTGGCAGGTAAGGTGGACATTGATTTCAAGTCACAGGAGATTGATATCCTGATGGCACCGAAAGCAAAACGCGCGGAATTTTTCAGTCTTGCGACGCCGCTGAAGGTACAGGGCAGCTTTGATGACTTCGGCATGGGTGTTGGCAAGGTCAGGGCGGCACGCAGCGCTATCTCATTCATAACCAGCCCGATACATGTGCCGATACGCAGGGTGTTCCGCAAGGAAATTCCCGCGGACGGCCGGGAAGCCTGTGAACTGGCCTGGGAAAAGACCGCAGATGAGGGTTATTCGGCAGAAGCTGATACAGACCACGATACTGCCGGACCTTAAACTGGCCATTATGAAACACGGCGGGTACGCTACGCTTTACCCATATTGTTTAAACTCAATTCGTCATTCCCGCAACAGTCGCAGGATGCGAAAAGGCAGCATGAGCTTCAAGTCAGGTGACAGCTCAGGTTAGCTTAACTGAACAGGAGACTTTCATGAGCCGGTTTGTAATATTCTTTTATCTGCTGATTTTCCTTGCTACGGCCATGGCATCTGAACGCTATATCAAAATTATTTCACCGGACACTGGCAGCACGATTGACCCCGGCAAACCGGTACTGGTCAGCGGCACCGGCAAGGGACTATTTGAAGGCAATGTCGTTGTCAGGTTCGAAGGCCCGGACGGCCGCCTGCTGGTCCAGCAGCCTGCTACGATGCCCCGGGAGGATATTTCTGCAGCAGGGGACTGGCAGCAGAGTATTTCACTACCCGTGCCACTACCCGAGTCAATCAGGCTGGTCGCGTTTTCACCCTCACCCGGGGGCGCGGATGCGGCAATCACCAGTGCGCCGGTGTTGCTGGAAACCACCGGTGCCTCTGCGCCCGGGCTAACCGCTACCCGATGGGTGCTGCGCCAGTATCTAAACGAGTCCGGTGATATGCAGCCGGTTATTGCTGATACGGTTATCGATGCGCAGTTCGATGCCGGCAAGGTCAGTGGCAGTGCCGGCTGTAATCGTTATTTTGGGGCTTATACCTCGGGCAATGACAATCGGCTGATGCTGGCTGGCCAAACCGGCGCAACTCAAATGGCCTGTACCCAGTCCGTTGACAGCCAGGAACGCCGCTACCTTGTGTTGCTGGCCAGTATTGACAGCTACCAGGCTGGTGAAGAGCTGCTGCTGTTTAACAAACAGGGGATAGTTATCCTGCGATACACAGCAGAATTACCACTCACTCTTGAAGAAACCCGTTGGTATGCTGCGGGTATCAATAACGGACGAGGTGGTGTCGTCTCAAGCGAGTCAGTGCAGCTGGCCACGGCCGTCTTCGTCGCGGGCAAGGTCAGCGGCAGTGCCGGCTGTAATAACTATTCCGCCAGCTATGAAATCAGTGATTCACAAATCACCATAGGAGCTGCCATGACAACGCGTCGGCAGTGCGCCGAACCCGAGGGCATCATGGCGCAGGAGCAGCAGTTTCTGCAGGCACTAACGGCGGCCCGTCAATACCGGCTGACAGCAGGGCGCCTTGAATTGCGTGATAGTAACGGTTCCCTGCAAGTCAGTTTTTCTGTGTCAACAGCGGAGTGACCGGTGCGTTATCGCGGTGCTGGTCTGCTGGTAGTGTTGTTTTTAGTACTGGCCGCGGTGACACCCTTAATGGCGGCAGAGCAGATATCTGCCTCTGGCGAAAGTGGTGATCAGGCAGCGCTGCAACTGGGGCGACGTGTAGAGGCGGTTAGAGACGCGCTTCAGCACCCGGAGGCCCCCGATGCCCTGGCAGCAATAATCGAGCTGGGTCGAGACCAGCGTTATTACGTCATGGTTCGCGGCTGGCTGGCCTGGCAGCTACAGGGTGATCTGAGTATCGCTGCAGCCAGTCATGATCAGCCGCCGGACAACATCAGTGTGCGTATCCAATTGCTTAATGAGGCGATTCGTGCCATCGATCTGGAGTAGCCGGGGATTTTTTGATCGGCTGGTTTTTATTCAGGTGGTTTCTGCGGATAATGCGTACTAGACTTGTTACCCCGAGCAGTTTGTTCGGGATTTTTCCAAAAACAAAAGGTACTGATGCAATGAAAAAGACTATTCGTACAGTAATGACTTTTATCCTGTTTGCGCTGGTGTCCAGCGCCGGTATGGTGGGAACTGCAGTCGCTGCAGGTCCCGGGGAAGTTGATATCAAGGTTGACGGTACTCTTACGTCATTTAAAAAAGATGTCACGGGCGGTGCTGAATTTTTGAAAAAAGCCAAAGCCGTGCTGGTGTTTCCGGATGTTATCAAGGGTGGTTTTATCGTCGGCGGTGAATACGGTAAAGGTGCCCTGCGTCATGGTGCTGATACCATGGGGTATTACAGTATCGCCAGTGCTTCTCTCGGCCTGCAAATCGGTGCCCAGTCATACGCAATCGTTATGGTATTTCTGACTGACGAGGCGCTGGTGAAGTTTCGTGACAGCAAGGGCTGGGAAGCCGGAGTAGACGGTTCAGTGGCGGTCGCAGAATGGGGCGCCGGCACCGACATCAATACCCAGAATTTCCCGGATCCTATCGTCGGTTTTGTGCTCAATAACAAGGGGCTGATGGCGGGTATTTCACTGGAAGGTTCCAAGATCAGCAAGATTGACCCGTGATCCGGACGCATGCGTGACCAGGGACGGTCTGCGCATGGTTTGAGCTGCTGGCCAGCTGCGCAGCGTGCTATCAAGACTGGCTGCTAGGCGAGGTGCTTGGTGATTTCCGTGTAAAGCAACAGCCCGAACAGCAGCAACGATCCGAGCAGCATCAGGTTGGTCAGCAGGCCGTTCTTCAAATCGCCCAGCAGCTTGCGGCGGTTATTCAGCAGTAGCAGCAGCACACATAGCAGCGGCATAAAAAAGGCGCCGGCCACGGCGTACACGATCACCAGCCACACCGGTTCACCCACCAGCAGCAGTAACATCGGAGGCAACGCAAGGTAGGCAAGATAGCCTCGATAGGCCGTGGAACGTGTATTGACGTGTGAAGGCTTTTCCGGCTGATAGGTATATTGCTCCACGAAGTCGGCGAACAGGTAGGGGATGCCTTGCCAGACACCCAGCATGGAACTGAAAACGGCGCACCAGAAGCCGATCAGGAAGCACCATTTTCCGAAAGGTCCCGCGACTTCCTCAAGCCGGCTGGCAACGCCGAGTGCCATGTCCGGTCCGGTCATGACGTCAGGGTGTATGCCGGCAGCAATAATCATGATGGCGATGCCAAACAGCCCGGTCAGAAAATAGGCGATCGCCAGGTCGGTGCGGCTGCGTGGCAGGTCCTTGGGCTGATTCCAGTTGCGCTCGTCTATCCAGTAGCCATAACACAGTATGGTGACGCTGCCGCCAACGCCGCCGATGACACTGAAGATAAAAATGATCGAACCTTCGGGTACTGACGGTGCCAGTAAACCGTGCAGAATGTCAGGCACATTCGGGGCCACCAGGATGGCGCAGACGAGGACCAGCAGCAACATCAGTCCCAGGAACAGTTTCATGAGGTGTTCCAGCAAGGTGTAGCGCCCGGCCAGCACCAGTACCAGTGCCAGCAGGGAGTGAAAAATTCCCCATTGTTCGACTGAGATACCCGGAAACAGCGCGTGTGCCGCAAGGCCGGTACCGGCGATGAGTGCACCGGCAACAATAAAGCTCCAGGCAAGCAGGTAGATAAAGAAATAGATGGAAATGAATTTCGGCAGCCGCTGCACCCAGCCTTCAAGAAGAGTGGTGCCGGTCGCCAGTTGCCAGCGTGTCAGCCCCTCGTTCATAACATATTTCATGATGGCGCCCAGCACGACGGCCCAGAGGATGGTGGTACCAAATTTTGCACCGGCAACGGAGGCTGCAATCAGATCGCCGGCACCGAGCCCGGTGGCGGCAATAACCAGCCCGGGTCCTGCATGCTTGATGTGTGTGAACGGGTTATTCATGACTTCCGTGATATTTTCAGGGCAGGCTGCAAATTGTCGACAATAGCCGTGGTAAAGTAAACATTATAATAGTTCCGGAATAACTGCAGATGAAACTGCGTACCCAGATTTCAATGTTGCTGTTTATGTTTGGCCTGGTGCCTTTGCTGGCAGCCTATGTGATCAATGTGCCGATGATATTTGATCGCATTGAACTACTATACCACAAGGCCTATGTGCAGAATCTGCGCGCCGGTTTCAGTGACCTCGACCAGCATCTTGCGCGCCGCCATGAAATGGTGCGGTTGCTGGCCAAGATGCCGGAGCCCGGCATGCTGCTGGGTGATATTGAACCGCAATCGCATGAGGCGCTCAGTGCTGCACGCAGCAGCTATGTTGACTGGGTGAACCAGGTGTTGATTGACCAGCTGGATGTTACCCAGATCGTGTTCCTTGACGAAAACGGCAAATCAGGTTTCTGGCTTGATCGTGATTATGAGACGGGCCGGCTGGAGGTGCCTGACGGGGACTGGCAGGGTCTCACTGCAAAGCTTGACAGTATTCGCGGGCATATCGCTCCCGGGGGTGTGGTCACCGGCCCGATTGTATTCGACCGTAGCCAGGGTGATGCCTTGCCTAACCGTTTTATGCAACTCAGCCTGATCGGCTCGGTAGTGATACCGGTGATGTCGCCGGAAACAGGGGAGCTGGAACAACAACGTGGCGAGATTATTATGTACCTTGATATGGGTGGCCTGGCTCGCGCCTACCGCGGCATTTACTGGGTACAGAGTGATGGCAGCTACCTGGATGTTGTTGAAGGTGAACAGCCTGCACGCAAGGCGTTTGATGATTTTACCGGGCTGGAAGAGCTTTTCGAAAAGGGTGAACTGGAGCTGTGGGAATACCGCGGCCAGCAGGTCGTGTGGGTACCCTTGTTTGATACGGATAATTCCGGGCCACTGTGGGTCGGACGCAGCGTCGATGCATCGCCGTTGACTGCGCTGTTGCACAAGGTTGAATGGCGTGTTGGCCTGATTGCCGTGTTGCTGCTGATCGTCGTTTTTATTGTGGCTCGCTGGATTGCGCTCAAAATCGAGCGGCTCGGTGGTGACCTGACGGATGGCATTTCCCGGGTGCTGGAGCGGGACGAGGCGGTCAGGTTTTCCTGGCAAAGGCCGCAGGAATTACAGCGACTGGGTACCAATCTTACCCGGCTCGCTGAACAGCATACCGAGCACAACCGGGCGCTGCACAATTATGCCGAAGAGCTGGAAGCCTCCAATCGTTACAAGTCGGAATTTCTTGCCAACGTCAGTCATGAACTGCGCACACCGCTGAATTCAATCTTGCTGCTGTCAAAAATGCTCTCGGAAAGTTCAGCTGAAAGGCTTGACGGGGAAGAGAGCCGGCAGGCGCGCGTGGTACATGCTGCCGGCAGCGACCTGAAGGCGCTGATCGATAATATTCTTGACCTGTCGCGTATTGATGCACGACAGATGACCCTGGTTGAGGAAACGGTAGAGCCGGCAAAACTGCTGCAGGATGTACTGGAGTTAATGCAACCGCAATTTGACCAGAAGCATCTTGCGCTGACGCTGGAGATAGATGAGGAGGCACCCGACTCTATAACTACGGATGGTGAGAAAGTGCGGCAGATAGTGATTAACTTCCTGTCCAATGCCGTAAAATTTACCGAGTCGGGAGGTGCGACGATTCGACTGGGATCTGCAGATTCATGGCCCGTGACTATCAGCGTTGCTGATACCGGTATTGGTATTCCGGAAGGCAAGCGTGAACTGGTGTTTGAAGCATTCAAGCAGGCAGATGGTTCAACCAGCCGCCGTTATGGCGGGACCGGTCTGGGTCTGACGATCAGCCAGGAACTGGCTATGTTGATGGGTGGACAGATCAGTGTTGAAAGCGCGGAAGGGCACGGGTCAACATTTACCCTGTCATTGCCGCTGCAGGCGCCGGCAATGCTCAACCAGGCCACCACTGAAAAGTCTCCCGCTGAAAAATCCGGGACACTTGCAGAGCAGCCTTTGCCGACAGCTGATTACCGCGGGGCTCGCATATTGCTGGTAGATGATGATGTCAGAAATCTTCTTGCCCTGACTCCGTTGCTTGAACGTTGGGGACTGGAGGTGATGGCAGCGGGAGACGGGGATGAGGCGCTTGAGACGCTGGCGAGTGGCGATGATTTCAGTGTGGTGCTGATGGACATAATGATGCCGGGAATAGACGGGCTTGAAGTGATTCGCCGGTTGCGGAGATCTCCGCAATTCGCCGGCTTGGCTGTGATTGCCCTGACTGCCAGGGCGGCTGATGAAGACCTTCGCGATTGCCGGGATGCCGGTGCGGATGCCTGTGTTGTCAAGCCGGTCGATCCGCAAGCGCTGAAGGATGCGCTGGATACGTTTCTCGCAGATGATGCAGATACCAGGGTGTAACAGGGGTTTTTATGAGTCGATATGCTGATTTCCGGATACTGATTGTTGATGACAACCGCAACAATCTGTTTACCCTGCGCGCGCTGATAAGAAAGCATATGGATGCTGAAGTGCTGGAGGCTGACTCCGGTCAAGCGGCACTGGATATGGCCCTGAATAACCCGCGCATCGACCTGATTGTGCTGGATATACAAATGCCGGAAATGGATGGTTTCCAGACGGCATCAATGCTCAAGGTGCGGCACAGGACCCGTGATATCCCGATT
>JAOUCV010000328.1 GCA_029859555.1 Gammaproteobacteria bacterium | reverse complement strand
GTAATCAAAGTTGGCAGTTCCAACGAAACCTATATCGCCCCCGATGAGAAACTTTGCATGCAGTTTTCCATAGTGTTCATCTCCCTTCCCCAGCAGGGCCGCATCCAGCTTGCCGGTCTGGTAAAGAAACAGTTGCGGGTGGTTAATAAGCCGTTGCCATTCCTCGCTTTCCACCAGCGCCGGGTTGAATTCACCCTCTTCCAGGCTGGAGAGCCATGCCTCCTCCATCTCCGGCGTCAAAAACAGCCGCGGCCCCACATCCATATCAATAATGGACTGGGCCAGAAAGTTATCACTGGTGAGCACCGAGTTGGTGACGACTTCTATGCGGTTCTCCGGGTGCTCACTCAGCCACTGGTGGGCATCAAGGGCACCGTCTTCTATAACATTGCCCTCCTTGTCGTAGTACCTGGGGACAAATATGTAGGGCGAAACAACACGTAACGCACTACCGGGTTCCAGGCTGTCGCCAAGCCTGCCGAGCAGGACCATGACGGAGTTCGGGTTGTCCTCCTGGTTGGCCTCGGTCTCCGTGATCACATCATCGTTGACCAGGTTGGCGAACTCATGCGCCAGCCGTACCTGCGAGTCCCTGAACCCGGTGCGCATATATTCCGGCATATCGGCCAGCATCTCACTGATGCCGGGCAGACTTTTCATGCGGGCCAGGTTCTGTTGCGCCCGCTTGCGCTCGGGCAAATAGGGATCGTCCTCGAGAAAGCTGTCATCATCGGGATCCGCGTAATACACGGGCCTGAGCCGGTTGTTGTTTTCATGTAAAAACAGCAGGCTGAAATAGATACCGCTGGTATTGCCTACCGTCCACTCCTCGAAACCGTCCTGCGCACCGGACTTGATCAGCACTTCCAGGTCCTGGTAGGTACCCGTATTCTCCGAGCCGTCCGCGTTGACACCATAATAGGACAGGGAAACATTGCGCCCACCCGTCATCACCACCGCCTCCCCCGGGAAGGCACCGTCAACCACCATCAACTTGTCATGGGAACGCCGGTTCGCCCAGGAAATTGTCTTCACCGGTGAATTGAACAACACCACCTGTACGCGCGCCCGATAGGGTGTCAGCTGACCGTCAATGGTGCGCATAAAGCCGGCATTATCCGCACAGGATTCAAGTGCCATCAATTCCTTGCGAACGAAATTCAGGGAACCGATGGAATCCACCATGACACGCACATCGACACCACGCTGCACGGCATTACACAGGGCGCCGGTTAGAGCCTGCCCGACCAGGTCCTGCGTAAAAATGAAGTAGACCATGTCGACCGTGTGCTGTGCCTGCTCGATCAGCCAGACCTTCAGCGCCAGTGACCGCAAGGCATCTTCCCGTGAAGGGCCGAGGATTTTTACCTGCTCATGCTGAATCGGGATCTTCGCATTTTTCCCGACCTCTATAGGATCCTCGGTCAACCGGCGATACGGAACCCAGGTCC
Source organism: Gammaproteobacteria bacterium (assembly GCA_029859555.1). Taxonomy (GTDB): domain Bacteria; phylum Pseudomonadota; class Gammaproteobacteria; order UBA9214; family UBA9214; genus UBA9214. The sequence goes on along the minus strand of JAOUCV010000328.1, from coordinate 1,665 downwards.
TTGCATCACGCAGCTGGCGGATGAATTCTTCGTTACCGGCCAGCGTGCCCGCCTCAGCCAGTAGTTGTCTTGTCGACTTCAGTGGATGGACCTGGTCAGCGCCGGTGGTTGCACAGGCCACAAGCACCAGCATCGCGGGCAACAGGAGAAAGATTCGCAGGAATTTCATTATTCAGGCAGCCCCATTGATCAATACCCGGTAATATACATTCAGTATTTTACTATACCGCTATAACAGGGCAGTTACAGCACAATTGGCCGAATGAATTCGACCAGCAGGCACAGGGAAAGCGACACCTGCCACTTCCCGGAAACAGGTTCCGAAAATCCAGCACAAACACACTAATGCTATTCGACCAGCGTGCCTGTCACATTGATGATCACACGACGATCCATTGCCTGGTCTTCTGCCGTATCACCCTCTGCGCGGGATTCTCCTTTGCCTCTGGTTTTTATCTTGTGATGAGGAATACCAGTCTGCGCATCAATGTAATCTGCAACAGCCTGCGCACGTTCCACTGACAGGGTCTGGTTATAATCTTCAGCACCAACACTATCGGCATAACCAACGACATCGATATCGAGCATGTCCTGAACCTTGCCACGGTATTTGGCAATTCGCTCATCAATAATGGCCTTGCCATCATCTGACAGCACCGCGCTGTCAAAAGGAAACAGTATGGCTCCGTCCAGACTGAAATGATCGTCAACAACGACGGTATGGCTAACGGCTGTTTCAGCGATAATCAGCTCTTGTGAAACAAGCGGTTCCTCTTCAGTTGCAACTTCTATGGGCGTACGGTCCATACACATAACCAGTCCGACAGCCAGTGCAATCAGTACGATGATAATAACAATGGTTTTATTCATTCTTCCTCCCTTGATAATCACCCGGAATAACTTAAAAAAATGCATAACCGAGCATTAGCTGGCTTGCCCTGCATCTGCAATACCCGGAAACCTGTAGCTCACATTTTTACAAGGCCAGCCGCGCACGCAGACCAACCACCCAAAGCTTGTCTTCATCGGGGTTCAGTGCCGGGTCAACCAGGTATTGAATATCCGGTGTAATGGCGAGCTGCTCGGTTAACTGGAAACGGTAAAACACCTCAAGGGTATACTGGTCATCGAGACCGGAACCAAAGCTGTCTTCATTGGGCTCGCCCCAGTTAGCCGCCACGCCCAACTGGTCGCGGCCACCAAAGGTGTTATAGCCAAGCCCGATGCTCAGGGATTTCTCCAGCAGGGAACCACCGTCATTCGCATAGCCGCCGCGGATAAAGGGCATCAGGGCATTGTCCTGCAGTGCCAGTGAATAGTTGAAGGCCGCGCCCCAGCCACCGGGGGTGCCTGCCGGGTTGCTCTTGTCCACATGCCAGAGGGTCAGGTGGGCATTATCGAGGTAGATGCGATCCTGCCCCCGGGTCCACCCCAGTTCGATGCTGGTGAAATATTCATTCTCGTCGAAGAAATCATCGACGGTATCGAACGGTTCCGTGGGATCAGTGTAGGCGTTGGCGATGCCACCGATCAGGAATATCCGGTCGGTCAGCAGGGTGCCGCCCGCAATGCCAAGGGTCGCATCATTCGGGATGAACATGGCGGCACTGCCGGTACTGAAGGCGAAATTCATAAATCCGGTCCAGGGACTGGCCAGGGCATACA
>JAOUCV010000327.1 GCA_029859555.1 Gammaproteobacteria bacterium | reverse complement strand
CACAACAATGACACTAATATATACGTTCTGGCTCCCGGCGCTTGCAATGGCCGCCTCAACGCTGACCACACACCTTAATGTTTCACCGGACAGCCGCGTGATCAATAACGACCGGGAGAAGGTGTGGGATACATTACTTGCACCCGCCCCCCTGCAGCCGGGGTTCAATCCACCGGAAACCGTTCGGGAAAACAGGCCAGCGGAACCGACCCTTGCCGAGACGGCCGAGGCCATTGATATCTGGGCGCGGCTGCGCAGCGGGTTCAACTTCCCGCAACAGGCCGCCCCGTCCGTGCAAGCCCATATCGATACCTTCCACAACCACCCCCGTCATATCGAGCAAATATTACAGCGTGGTGAACCCTACCTGTTTTACATCCTCAGTCGCGTGGAGGAACGCGGTTTGCCCGCGGAGCTCGCCTTGCTGCCGGTCATTGAAAGCGCCTTTGATCCCTTTGCCAACTCGCCCGTCGGAGCGGCCGGTATCTGGCAGTTTATGCCGGCCACAGCCAAACATATCGGACTGCGCCGGGACTGGTGGGTTGACGACCGCCGGGATATCATCGCAGCAACAGAGGCCGCCCTGGATTACCTGAGCGAGCTCAATCAACGCTTCGACGGCGACTGGCTTTTGACCCTGGGAGCATACAACGCTGGCAGCGCACGGGTTAAAAAGGCCATCCGCCTCAATCGCAGCCAGGGCAAACCGGTCGATTTCTGGCACCTGCCGCTGCCTGAAGAGACCCGGGGTTATGTGCCGAAACTGATCGCACTGCGTGCCATTATCTCAAACCCCGAGGCCCACAACATCACACTGCCGGACGTGGCCAACACCCATTACTTCACCGTCGTGGATACCGGCGGACAACTCGATCTGCAGGTCGCCGCACGGCTGACCGGGACCTCCATGGACGAGATACAGCGCCTCAACCCAGGCCTCACCCGGTCGATCATACCGCCCGTCAGTCCACACACTCTGCTCATTCCCAAGGCAAGTGAACAGCGATTCCACGAACGGCTCGCGCGGCTGCCCGTGAACCAGCGCGTACAGTCAGTCAAGTACCGGGTTCGCCGGGGTGATACATTAAGCGCCATCGCACAGAACAGCCGGACGACAGTCGCCCGTCTGCGCCAGATCAATCACCTGGAGAGCACCCGGATTTTCGCTGGCAAGCTGCTCATCGTGCCGATGGGTGAGCATGATGAGGACGTCAGTGTGGAATTGCAGGCCTCCTGATGTGAGCAGATGCCTGCCTATCAGGGATTAAAAAAAGGGGTCAGAGCCCTTTTTAGTTCTTTAGCCCCTGTCAGAATGCGTATTACCAGAAAGCCACTACCAGCCACAGGGTCAACAGCAACAACACTGCGGCCTGGGCGCGATAATCCTTCCACCATGGACCTGTCACGGTGGGCAGCATGATCTCCGGCCTGTAGGTAAAGCGGGCAACCTGCTGCGCTGATGGCGGTGCCGTTAGTCGCCCGGTGAGCAAGAAGATCACACTGCTCACAGCAAAGATCAACGCGGCGATGAGGGTAAAGTGCAAGTCCAGCCAGCCCGACAACGTGGCAACAAAGCATGCCATGGAGACAGCATGCCCGCCCAGCAAGGTTGCCAATGCAGCCCGCGCCCCCGCACGCGGCAAGAACAGGCCGAATAAAAAGATCACCACCACCGGCGGCACCAGGAACGCCAACGCCGTCTGCAGGTAGTGGAACAATCCCTCGAAATTACCGATGGCCGGTGCCACCAGCGCGGATAGCACCATAAACGCCACGATGGCCGCACGCCCTATCCAGAGCGTCTGGCGAGACGTAAGTTTCGGCCACAGCGGTTTGACAAAATCCAGCGTCACCAGGGTGGCGGCCGAGTTCAAGGTCGAGTCGATACTGGACATCAAAGCCGCAATCAGCGCCGCGAGCACAAGCCCGGCCAAACCCGCCGGCAACAACGTACCGATCAACGCGGGGAACACCTGGTCCCCCTGCTCCAGGCCAGGAAGAAAAACGCTTGCCATCACACCCGGCAACACCATCAGGAACAATACCGGCAGTTTAAGCAAACCGGCGAATAGTGCACCACGGCGAGCATCGGCAACGCTGCGCGCGCCCAGCACCCGTTGTACGATGAACTGGTTGGTGCACCAGAAATAAAAACCCAATATCGGCACGCCTACCAGCGTACCCAGCCACGGCAGGTTCTCATCTGCAAGCGGCAACATAAGAGACAGGTGTGCTGGCGGGGTTTGTGCCACCAGGGATGCCCAGGAAAAATCAAGCTGCGCAAACGCAAGTACCGCGACTACCGCGGACCCTGCCAGCAGGATTACCGCCTGCAGCACATCGGTATAGACCACCGCGGCCAGCCCGCCGGCTGCCGTGTAGAGTCCTGCAATGGCAGCCAGCAACAACGCGGCGCTGAACAGGTCCAGCCCGGGCATAAATACTGTAAGCACGATAGCGCCGGCAAACAGCGTACCCGCGGTGTCCACCACGATATTCGCGACAATTGTCAACAGAGAAAAATAGCGGCGCACATGCCTGTCATAGCGGTATTCCAGAAACTCCGGGACCGTGCCAATGCGCGCATTCAGATACAGCGGCACCAGGAACAGCGCAAACACCACCAGGATCGGTGCCGCCATCCATTCGTAGTTCGCAACGGCGATACCCCACGTATAGGCCGCGCCGGCCAAACCGATCATCGTGGTGCTGGAGATGTTCGAGGCAAACAGCGACAGTCCAATCGGTAGCCAGCCCAGCCGCCGCCCGGCCAGAAACAGATCCTCGGCATTGTGGGTACGCCGCGCCATGCGAAAACCGATGGCAAACACCAGCAGGAAGTAGCCGGCAACGATCACGAGATCAATCGTGCTTAGAGTTAAATCCTGCATGTTTACGAACCGCCGCCGGTTAATGGAACCAAGACGACACCGAGATTATCGCGGATGAGGTACTTTTCCTAGCAGCCCTTCTCTACCAGAAAAGAATAAAAAGAATAAAGGGGTCAGACCCCTTTATTTATCCGCACCCAAGTCCTAAACGACAACTTTCAGTTTCCGGAAGTAGAATTTAAGACGTTGAAGGTCCGGTTTGAGGTATTAATCAGAAGTAGGTACA
>JAOUCV010000326.1 GCA_029859555.1 Gammaproteobacteria bacterium | reverse complement strand
CGAACAGCTTAATTCACAGCTCAAAGATACGTTCAACGCCATGGCTACCGAAGCGCTGAACAGTAACAATGAGCAATTTCTGCGCCTGGCAAAGGAAAGTCTCGGTCAGTTTCATATCAAGGCCGAAGGTGAGCTGGAAAAGCGCGAAAAAGCCGTGGAAAACCTGGTCAAGCCCATTCGTGATGCCCTTGAAAAAACAGAAAAACAGGTAGAAAGGATGGAGAGTGGCCGTCAGCAGGCACATGGCGCGTTAACCAAACATCTTGAGACCATGGCAGAATCACACCGCCTGCTACAGTCCGAAACCCGCAACCTGGTACAGGCGCTGCGCAGGCCCGAAGTACGCGGACAATGGGGTGAGCTAACCCTGAAACGGCTTGCCGAACTCGCCGGCATGGTCGAACACTGCGACTTTCAGGAACAGGCCTCGGTACAGACTGATAATGGTCAACAGCGCCCGGACATGGTGGTTCGCATGCCGGACAAACGGGAAATCATTGTTGATGCCAAGACACCACTGGATGCCTACCTGTCAGCGGTGGAATCTGTTAAAGATGATGAACGAAAAACCCGACTGGAACAGCATGCGCGCAATGTACGCGCCCGCATCAGGGAACTTTCCAGCAAGTCCTACTGGCAACAATTCAGGCACAGCCCGGATTTCGTCGTGCTGTTTATACCGGGTGACCAGTTTCTCAGCGCCGCCCTGGATGTCGACCACACACTGATTGAAGATGCGCTGTCACAGAATGTCATCCTCGCCACCCCGACCAGCTTTGTCGCGTTGTTACGTGCCATCGCATATGGCTGGCGCCAGGAAGTTCTGGCGGAGAATGCAGAAGTGATCCGCGAGGTCGGGCAAGACCTGTATGGCCGTCTCGCCACTTTTGCAGAACACCTCTCCAGACTGGGGCGTAGTCTTGACAGCAGTGTCAGTGCCTATAACAAGGCGATAAGCTCCTATGATTCTCGCATCTTGCCGGGCGCGAAAAAATTCACGGAGCTCGGCGTCACGGCCAGGAAGCAGCCACCCCGCCTGGAACCCGTCGAGCGTAGCGCACGGCACGTGGAAGCGCCGGAAGCCATCCCCGCCAGCAACGATCAATCCCCGGAAAAGCACTGACAGCTACTGACACACTGATCAGAACAAGCGCCTGACTTGCGCCCCACTGATTATTGCAAGTCAAACGGTCAGGGTGAAACACCGGTATAATTTGCGTCACTTATGAACAACACACCCGAATCACTGAATACCCGCACCCCGCCGGCCAGGCTGCTGCAGGACCGGGTCATCCTGATCACCGGCGCAGCCGGAGGTATTGGCCAGGCCATCGCCATGGATATGGCCGCCTATGGCGCTACTACCATCCTGCTGGACCGTGACGTATCCGGCCTTGAGCAGGCCTATGACAGCATTGTTGGCGCCGGACATCCCGAACCCGCACTCTACCCGATGGACCTGCAAGGCGCCGAGCCGGATGATTACACTCAACTGGCCGCAACACTGGCAGATGAGTTCGGACAACTGGACGGCCTGGTACACAACGCCGCCCAGCTTGGCGCGCTGGTTCCCTTCGCCAACTACGATAACGAACTCTGGTTCCAGAACCTGCAGGCCAATCTGAATGCGCCCTACCTGCTCACCACAGCCTGCCTGGGATTACTGAATGCCAGTCAGGATGCCAGTATTGTATTTACCTCTGACGCAGCCGGCCGCAAGGGCAAGGCCTACTGGGGATCCTATGGCGTCTCCAAGGCCGGTATGGAAATATTCATGCAAACCCTCGCGGAAGAACTTGAATCGAATACCTCCATCCGGGTTAACAGCCTCGACCCCGGTCCGGTGCACACAGCCTTGCGCCGCATCGCTTACCCGGCTGAAGACAGCAGCCAGCTCAGATCACCGGCAGATGTGACACGCGCTTTTCTCTACCTTATCGGACCGGAAAGCCGTGGCATAACCGGGCGACAATTCACGCTTGAGGATATGCTGTAGCAAGACAAGTCACGCCCCTCGCAGCACAGTGGCTTACTCCATCAGCTCCACATGCACGCCCTGCGCTTCCAGGGCCTCGGCACGTGCCGATATGAATCGCTGGAAACTGGGTTGCTCAAGGTAGGCACCCGAAGCGACATAGTCCATCGAAGACTGCACGTGAAACGATTTCAGGTAGGCTTCGGTCCGGAACACTTCCTTTCCCCTCGCATCGAAAAACACCAGTGTCGGCGCATACTGCACGTTCAGGTCTTTTGCCCATTGCGCGGCACTGCCGGCTTTCCCATCCGGTCGTTGCACTGCCTGTTTCGACCACATATCCAGCAGCACGACATCAAAGCGTTGCAACTGCTCCCTGCTTTCCGGTCGCTTCAGAATGTCGAGGTGCAGCTCATCACAGGGTGCACAGTCTTTCTGCTCGAACAAAACCAGTAATGGTTTACCAGCACGTGCATCAAGCTTGCTGTTCGCCGGCAACCAGGCCGGGTCATGATGCAATACACCCGTGGCCGCTGCCGGTGATCCGGCTGCAAAATATTCACGGAATGTCGGCTCGCTGCCAGTGTGGCTGACACCGTAATCCAGTGCCGCATTAAATTTGTGCGGCGGGTAATAGCCGTTGACCCTGAGCGTCACATCACCCTGCTCATTGAGAAACAGCAGTGTCGGGGTGAACATAACCCGCAGCGATTTTGCGAAAACCTTTTCGGTTGTCTCGACACCATCGAAGTCAACCACTTCACGATCGCCCCACATGTTGATGGCAACGACGTCGTAATGTTTGCGCGTTTTCTCCTCGGTCTCCTGCAACGCAAAATTGATATCAAGTAACTTCTGACAATAGGGGCAACCGTCCTGGTAAAAATACAGCAGCACACGCTTGCCTGAAACCGCGGCTTCTTCCAGATCTTCACGGATATCAAGAAAAGAGTTGGCAAACCAGTGCGGTTTTTCTGCATAACCGGGGTTGACCAGTCCGGCATCCAGCGATTCAGCTGGTGCTTCTGCCGAGATGATCGGGGAGGCACTCATTGTAAATAGCGCCAGAATGACGATCGCCAGAGAAGTACAGGGGTATCGGTGCATACCCCGATTATATACCTGAAATCCCTCTGCCTCACGCAATT
>JAOUCV010000325.1 GCA_029859555.1 Gammaproteobacteria bacterium | reverse complement strand
TCAGAGACTTGCGGCTGACCAACGTAGTCGGCAAGACGTTTTGGACGGACAGTGCGATCAAGCACTTCATCTGCTGTGGAACCCTTGGGCGTGACCAGGCGATCGGCTTCAATCATGGGAGCCTAGTGTCGGTTCTGGTGGGCACTAAAGCAAGTGATAGCGCGAACAAGATGGCGCTACTGCACCACGGCCTGCAGGGCGCTGCGGATGATTTCCTCGGAGGACAGGTCGGCCGTTTCCAGGGTACGCACCATGCGGCTGGCTTCCTGCGGCTTGTAACCGAGGCCAACCAGCGCGCTGACGGCATCCTCGACCGGGGTTGCAGCCGGCATGGCTGCCACGGGACTCACGCTGGCTGATTCCGCCGGCAACTCCAGCCGGTCACGCAGTTCGATGATAAGGCGCTCGGCGGTTTTTTTACCGATACCCGGCAGCTTCACCAGTGCACTGGCATCACCGGCCTGGATGCAACCGATAAAGACCGCGGGTTCCATGCCGGACAGAATGCCCAGCGCCAGCCGTGCACCGACGCCATTTACCTTTAACAGGTTGCGAAACAGATCGCGGTCGGTGCGTTTTGCAAAACCAAACAGGGTATGCGCATCTTCGCGGACAACCAGGTGTGTAAACAGGGTGACTTCCTCACCGACGGCGGGCAAATCATAAAACGTCGTCATGGGCGCGTCGACCTCGTAGCCAACACCATGCACATCCAGCAGCAACTGCGGTGGCTGCTTGCCAAGAATCCTGCCACGCAACAAGCCGATCAAGGCGTAACCCCGTCATGCTGCTGTTTAGCGGGCTGCATACGGCGGCGAGTCTGGCTTTTATGTCCATGGCAGACCGCCACGCCGAGCGCATCCGCCGCATCGGACTGCGGTTTTTTCGACAGCGATAACAGCACGCAGACCATGTGCTGAACCTGCTCCTTGCTGGCACTGCCCTTGCCCACCACGGCCAGCTTGATCTCGCGTGCCGCGTATTCATCCACCGGCACCTGCCGCTGCACCGTGGCGCAGATAGCTGCGCCGCGTGCCTGGCCCAGCTTCAGCGCCGAGTCGGCATTTTTATTCATAAATACGCGTTCAATCGCCATTTCATGCGGTAGAAACTCTTCAATGATGGAATTGACGCCGGCAAATATAATACCCAGTCGTTCGGCAAGTGATTCACCCTTCGCACGGATACAACCACTGGCAACATAGCTCAGGCGCTGACCGTGCTGGTCAATAATCCCGTAACCGGTCGCCAGCGAGCCGGGATCAATACCGAGGATGCGCGTCATATGCTGCGGCCCCTTGTATTGCCATGCGCATCACTGTAACCGCGCATCATCCAAGCTGCGCAAGAACTTCTTCAGAGATATCTGCGTTTGAATAAACGTTCTGCACGTCATCCAGGTCTTCAAGGCGTTCCAGCAGGCGGATCATCTTCTCTGCATCATCCAGCTCCAGTGGCGTGGCGTTTTCAGCACGCATGGTGACTTCAGCCTGTTCGGGTTCCAGTCCGGCAGCCAGCATGGCTTCCTTGATATCGATAAACTGGTCGGGTTGTGTCAACACATCAACAGTGCTGTCATCGTTACTCAGTACGTCGTCCGCACCGGCCTCCAGTGCGACTTCCATCACCTGGTCTTCATCAACCCCGGCCGCAAAACTGAGTATGCCGGTATTCGCAAACTGGTAGGCCACCGAACCATCCGTACCGAGGTTACCGCCCGCCTTTGAAAACGCATGCCGCACTTCGGCCACCGTACGGTTACGGTTATCGGTCACACAATCAACCATTACCGCGATACCGCCCGGACCGTAACCCTCGTAACGTACTTCTTCGAAGTTCTCACCGTCCTGCGCACCCGAGCCGCGCTTGATGGCACGCTCAATGGTGTCTTTGGTCATATTCCCGGCCAGCGCCTTGTCCACCGCCAGCCTCAGCCGTGGGTTGCTGGCCGGATCCGGCTCCCCCATTTTGGCCGCTACCGTGATTTCACGAATCAGCTTGGTAAATAACTTGCCACGCTTGGCATCCTGGGCACCCTTGCGGTGTTGAATATTGGCCCATTTACTGTGTCCTGCCATAATCCTGTCGTCCCATGCGTCTGAATGCGACCATTCTACCACCGACATCCGGCCGGACTATAGCCCGCAAAAACAAATTCCGGGTGCAACCAGCAAGCCCGGCAGCGGCACGCAGACATGCCGGGGGGGCAGATGCCGGCAAACCCGGAAAAAAAATAATGGAACCGCCGTGGGCAGACGCAGGATAGCGTTACCCGGCGAAAGACCGGGTTAGGCAGAATGCTGCTTACTTAAGCAGTTTCATAAATATACGAAGTACAATTGGCCACGGAAGCACACGGAAAAACACGGAAAAATAAATCGTCTAACCGGAAACGGTTCCGTGTATTTCCGTGGCAGGGTTCTTAAGTGGGTGCCATTCGGGTTAGGCAGCCAGCCATGCAAACAGGGTTATGGAGCAACCTCGGGCGTCTTGCGCAGGTGAATACCGAGTTCGATCAACTGTCCGGGCGCCACGGCTGACGGTGCGTTGGTTAACGGGCAGGCAGCGGTTTGCGTCTTCGGGAAGGCCATGACCTCACGAATGGATGCAGCCCCGGCCATCAGCATCACCAGCCGGTCGACGCCAAAGGCGATACCGCCGTGCGGCGGACACCCGTACTTCAGGGCGTCCAGCAGGAAGCCGAACTTGTCACGCCCTTCCTCCTCGCCAATACCAAGCAGCTTCAATACGGCCTGCTGCATGTCGGTGCTGTGAATACGAATGGAACCGCCGCCCAGTTCGATGCCGTTCAACACCATGTCATAGGCGCGTGACAGGCTGGCGCCCGGGTCCGCGACCAGCGCGGCCGGGTCATCGCTGTTTGGTGCCGTAAACGGATGGTGCAGTGCCATCCAGCGATTGTTCTTTTCATCACGCTCGAACAGGGGGAAGTCAACCACCCACACCGGTTCCCAGTCACCCTCGACCAAACCGAGGTCAACACCCAGTCGCACACGCAGCGCACCCAGCGAGTCGTTCACGACGCGGGTCTTGTCCGCACCAAAGAAGACAAGGTCACCATCGACAACACCGGTACGTTCCACAATGGCTGCAACCACATCATCGGG
>JAOUCV010000324.1 GCA_029859555.1 Gammaproteobacteria bacterium | reverse complement strand
CGTTGTCTGTATCGCAGGCGGCTGTTCTGCAAGTGGCTCCTCTGCAGCGATGACCTCCGCCTGAGCGGTTATCACAGGTTCTGCTGGTTGTTCGGGCGCTTCGACGGTTGCGCTCTGTTGTACGCTGGTGGTAACGGCTTGCTGTTTCTCTGCAGTCCCCATCGATGTAAATGGCGGCGGCGATGTCTCTACGGTTGCAACCAGTTCCGGCTGATCCTGTGTGGGCTGTTGCGTGTAAACCGTGGTCGTTACGGATGCCTCGGTAATGATGGTTTCGACTGCAACCCTGTCTACAGGGGCTGTGGGTGCGGCCGGGGCGGGCTGCAGGGCGGGTTCCAGGATTATCCTGTCCGGTCCCGGTGTGGCGGAGTTGCCGGCGGCCGGCGGTGACAGGGTTTCGAGGCTGGCCAGCGAGGCTGTTGCGTTGGTAGCGATGTCCTCATCGATACTGGTTTGTCTGTCTGTGACTATCGGGGCAGGGTGGATAGCGGAGCTGGCCAGCTGTGGCGTTGACATGGTTGAAAGATAAACACCTGCAATACCCACCATCAGGGTAGCGAGCGCAACCACCGCCAGTCCGGACAGCAGCCGGTCACCGATACTGCGTTTGGCCTGTTTTGGATAAATGCGCTGCGCAGAACCTTCCCAAATCCGGTCATTGTCCTGGTTGCCGGATTCATCCCATTGTTCCCATGGACGTGGACCATCGGCAAAGCCATCCGCACCTTCGGCCTGGAGTTTTTCCCTGAAAACCTGCTGTTTTTCCTGTTGCGTCCTAGACATAAACTATTTTTCCAGTCGTTTGTATTTTATGCGATGTGGCTGGTCGGCGTCGGCGCCGAGGCGACGTTTCCTGTCGGCCTCATAATCAGCATAGTTGCCTTCAAACCAGATTGCCTGACTATTACCCTCGAATGCAAGAATATGGGTGGCGATGCGGTCGAGGAACCAGCGGTCATGCGAAATCACGACGGCACAACCCGGAAAGTCCAGCAGTGCTTCTTCCAGTGCGCGTAAAGTCTCTACGTCGAGATCGTTGGTGGGCTCGTCAAGCAGCAGTACGTTGCCACCACTCTTCAGCAGCTTAGCCAGGTGTACCCGGTTGCGCTCGCCGCCGGAAAGGGTGCCGACATGTTTTTGCTGGTCACTGCCGGAAAAGTTGAAGCGTGATACATAGGTGCGCGAGTTCAGTTCTGTTTTGCCGACGGTAATGATGTCCTGGCCGTCCGAGATTTCTTCCCAGACAGTTTTGCTGTCATCCAGGCTGTCCCGGCTTTGATCGACACAGGCAATAGATGCGGTCTCGCCAATTCGCAGTTCACCGGAGTCAGGTTGTTCAGCGCCGGTCAGTATGCGAAACAGCGTGGTTTTACCCGCACCATTGGCACCAATTACACCGACGATGCCGCCACGTGGCAGGTTAAAATTCAGGTCTTCATACAGCAGCGTGTCGCCATAACGCTTGCCAATGTGATTTGCCTCGATAACGAGGTCGCCGAGTCGCGGGCCCGGCGGAATAAACAGCTGCTTGGTCTCGTTGCGTTGCTGTGCTTCCTGTGAGGTCAGTTCCTCGAAACGTGCCAGTCGTGCCTTGCTTTTCGCATGTCGTCCCTTGCTACCCGAGCGAACCCACTCGAGTTCCGCCTTGATGGCCTTTTGACGTGAGGAGGCCTGTTTTTCCTCTATCTCCAGGCGTTGTTCTTTCTGCTCCAGCCAGGACGAATAGTTGCCTTCCCAGGGAATACCGTGGCCGCGGTCCAGTTCCAGGATCCAGCCGGCGGCATTATCCAGAAAGTAACGGTCATGGGTAACGGCAACCACGGTGCCGGGGTATTCGACCAGAAAGCGTTCCAGCCAGGCAATACTCTCGGCATCAAGATGGTTGGTGGGTTCATCCAGTAACAGCATGTCCGGGTTGGAGAGCAGCAGTTTGCAAAGTGCCACGCGGCGGCGTTCACCACCGGAAAGCTTGCTGACGTCCGCATCCCATGGCGGCAGTCGCAGTGCATCGGCTGCAATTTCCAGTTTGCGGTCCAGTTCCCAGCCACCTGCGGTTTCAATCGCGTCCTGTAGCTTGCCCTGTTCTTCCAGCAGCGCGGTCATTTCGTCATCGCTCATGGGTTCGGCGAAACGGGCGCTGATGTCATTAAAGCGGTCGAGCAGGACTTTTGCTTCACCCAGGCCTTCCTCGACATTGCCACGTACATCCTTGTCCGGGTCCAGTTGCGGTTCCTGCGACAGGTAACCTACATTGATACCGGCCTGCGGCCGGGCTTCTCCCTCTATGTCGGTGTCCTCACCGGCCATGATGCGCAGCAGGGTGGATTTACCCGCACCGTTCAGACCCAACACACCAATCTTGGCCCCCGGAAAGAAGGATAGCGAGATATCATCAAGAATCTTGCGTTTGGGTGGCACAATCTTGCCCACCTGGTTCATGGTGTAAACGTACTGCGCCATTGGCGTGGTTACTCCGGAAAATCTGGATTAGGGGAGGCACATTATAGGCGCCGTTTCGGACCGGGCAAGCCGTAAGGCCATATTAAAGAAAGCGGAGCCGCGAGCGGCTGTGGGTTTATTGCAGCAGTTTATTGTATCAGTGGAAATTCTTTCTCCTGCCATTCTTCCATGCCCTTGCGATACCAGTAAATATTGCTGTAACCGCATTCAACTGCAATCATGGCCGCCCTGCCGCTGCGGCCACATTTAACACCGTTACAGTAGAACAGCACCGGGGTGTTGAGTGCCGCGACGATACGGGCCAGTGACTCGCAGCTGGTGTCGGTATCCGGCAGGCTGATCGAGCCTTCGATGAAGCCTTCCCGGTGATCAGCCGTAATGCGCGAATCAATCAATACCAGTTGCGGCTGCTGTGTGGCCTTTTCAATGAGGCCTTCAGCATCGACGATGGTGGTGCCACTGATGCTCTCCGGGCTGACGATTTTGTCGCCTGCGGTGGCTGTCTGGCACGGCAGGGTGAAGGAAAAGCAGATAAATAACAAGCAGGTGTGGATGTAAGTTGACATGGATTTAATGTGTCGCGCAGGTCCTGACCGGTGTTCCCTGACAATCCATCCATTTGGGCTGGAAGTCAACAGCCAGGCCTGCCCCGGAGGTCGCCGTATCATT
>JAOUCV010000323.1 GCA_029859555.1 Gammaproteobacteria bacterium | reverse complement strand
AGCTGCCGGAACGGGCGATCGGTAACGCCGGCCATCGGCGCCAGCACCAGGTTATTCGGTAGTTGATAGGGTCCTATATTCACCGGATTTATTACCAGTCTTTTAAGCTACCGGAACTGCAGGACGGGTGATGATACGCGCTTCCGCCAGCGGGATAAAGCATCAAAAACAGCGGCGCGAAGTAGCGGCTTCAAGTGCCCGTCAGGGCGGGGAATTTATAAAAATGCAAACTGGAAGGAGGTACCCTTTTCGCCGGGATCGACAATCTCCAGCAGCACCTCTACCGGTGACCCTGCGGACATTCCGGCGGCCCGGTCTGTGGATTCCCCCAGGTACTCGGCAGGTTTAAAACGCCGCATGGCCATGGCTTCTCCTGACTGGTCAGTAAAGCTGACCTCAAGGACAGGATAGGACTGGGTAAACTCGGCCGTATTTTTAAAAGCCACATTCACCAGCAATACCTCTTTAATGGTGGGGTGCTTGCGTACATCGCGACTGATAATGTCAATGCGCGACAGGTCTGCGCGCAACGGCATTTTGCAATTAAGAATGCTGCAGCCGCGTTCCAGCGTTGGTCGCCAGCGTTCATCTGCGGCCAGTTCAGCGCGATTAAAGAATACCCATTGTAACCCCAGCACTAACAACAAAAACCCGATAGCCACGCCACTGCCAATGTCTGACAATGAAAACGCCCGCTGCTGCCAGCTGTCCGGCAATGGCCGCGCCGGGTGCACCGGTATGGCGGCAGCTTGCGCACCTGTATCCGTCGCGGGCTCGCTGGAATCTGCAGCTTCGTTTGCAAGCGGCTGCTTATCCGCTCCGGGCTGACGCTGCATCGCCAGCACCTCACGGGCAACTTCGAGATCGTCAAACAGGTAATCAATGGCAGAATAGACCTGCCGGCATTCGCCACAACGCGCCTGACCCGCGGCTTTACCAAGTTGATTCACTGTCAGCCGGTAGAGTGCAGAGCAGTTGGGGCAGAAGGTGTACATGGAGGGAGAGTGTACCCGTTTGCATGGCCGGAAGTGAACCACATCAAGGGCAGGTCAAGCAGCTGCGGTCTTTACGCAACGCTAGCGCCTTGTCCCCGCCAGCAACACCCATTCTGCATCACGGGCGGGGGGCGCGAAATCAAACGCCGGCTGGTAGGCTGCCTGCACATCTGCGGCCTGCTCGGACAGTATCCCGGTCAGCACCACCTGCCCGCCCGGCCTGACGCGACCGGAAAAATCCTCAGCCAGCGCAATCAGCGGATTGGCCAGGATATTGGCAATCAGCAGGTCTACCGCTCCCGCCTGCAGTGCGTCGGGGTGCACTACCGTGATCGCTGCTTCACAGCCATTGCGGCGGGCATTTTCCTGTGTCGCCAGGATTGCCTGCGGATCGATATCCACCGCGGTCACTTGCGCCGCAGCCAGCTTGTGCGCGGCGATAGCGAGGATGCCGGAACCGCAACCATAGTCGAGTACCTGCCGGTTGACCGGCGGGTGGGCGTCCAGCCAGCGCAGGCACATGGCCGTGGTCGCGTGGGTACCGGTGCCAAACGCCATCCCCGGATCAAGATGCACAACCACTGCATCCGATGGTTGCGGCATCTCTCCGACCGGGCAGACCCATAGATGTTTGCCAAAACACATGGCGCTGAAGCTGTCTCGCCAGGTGTTGGACCAGTCCTGGTCTTCGAGGGTTTCTACAAGGATTTCTTCAGATAAGCCGGGCAACTGCTGGTGCAGTGTACGCCGCAGTGTGTCTTCATCCTGCCCCGCAGGAAACAGGGCCACCAGACGGACACTCGACCATAACGGTGTTTCACCCGGCGCCGGTTCCAGCAACGGTTCGTCACCGGCATCCAGCACCGTGACCGACAAGGCACCCAGGCTGTTGAAAGTCTCGGAGACCGAGTCAACCTGGTCGCCGGATGTTTGCACAACTATCTGCAACCAGGCCATCGATTTAGCACTCGGGCTGAACAACCTGTAGGAGCGGATCTCGTCCGCGATGGTTTTTTATATACCGCAATCGCGGACGAGATCCGCTCCTACAAACCCAGTTTCTTCTCCAGGTAGTGGATATCCGTACCGCCTTCCATGAAGGCAGGATCGGTAATGATATCGCGCTGCAGCGGCACATTGGTCTTGATACCTTCAATGACAATCTCATTCAGGGCGACGCGCATCCGCGCCAGCGCAGACTCACGCGTCTCACCATAGGCGATCAGCTTGCCGATCATGGAATCATAATACGGCGGCACAAAATAACCACTGTAGATGTGCGTCTCCATCCGAACGCCCGGACCACCTGGCGCATGATAGGTCTGAATGGTGCCGGGTGACGGCATAAAGCTTGTCGGGTCTTCCGCGTTAATACGACACTCAATCGCGTGCCCTGTGAGACTGATATCTTCCTGCTGGTAGGAAAGCCCCTGACCCGCGGCAATGAACAACTGCTCCTTGACAATATCAACCCCGGTTATCATTTCAGTGACCGGATGTTCGACCTGCACACGCGTATTCATTTCAATAAAATAGAATTCGCCATTCTCGTAGAGAAACTCAAAGGTACCGGCGCCGCGGTACTTGAGTTTCTTGCAGGCATCGGCACAGCGCTGCCCTATTTCCTGGCGCTGCTGCGCGGTCAGCCCCGGTGCCGGCGCCTCCTCCACTACCTTTTGATGGCGACGCTGCATGGAGCAATCACGCTCACCAAGATGAATCGCTTCACCCTCACCGTCACCCAACACCTGGAACTCGATATGCCGCGGTGTTTGCAGGAACTTCTCCATGTACACCACGTCATTGTTAAACGCAGCAGCTGCCTCGGCCCTGGTCAGTGAAATGGCACCCAGCAATGCCGCCTCGGCATGCACCACACGCATACCACGACCACCACCACCGCCGGCCGCCTTGATAATGATCGGATAACCGATCTCCCTGGCCATCCTCAGATTGGACTCGTCATTATCACCCAGCGGACCATCTGAACCGGGCACACAGGGGACCCCGGTCTCCTTCATGGCACGAATGGCGGCAACCTTGTCACCCATGGTGCGGATCGCTTCCGGTCGGGGGCCAATAAAGATAAAACCACTACGCTCGACCTGCTCGGCAAAGTCATCATTTTCCGAGAGAAAACCGT
>JAOUCV010000322.1 GCA_029859555.1 Gammaproteobacteria bacterium | reverse complement strand
TCCTGTTACTTTTCCAGCTCGGCTGCCCATGCGGACAGATGACGTTTTTCACGCGGGTTGTCCACCTGGTTACGGGTGGGACTGAAAAATACACCGGGTGCGTGCAATAGTTTGCTGATCGGAAAAATAATCATCAGCGTGGCAACCAGTCCGAGATGAACAAGCAGGACCGGATCTTCCGGGATCGGTTGCCAGTTGAAATACATCAGGCCACGGAAAAATTCCTTTACTGCCACAATATCGGTATGGGTCACGTAGTCCATCATCAGGCCCGTGCCGGCGATGGCAAACAGCAGCGCCAGCATCAGGTGATCGGAGAGAGAGGTGATATAGCGCACACGATCGACAAGGAAACGACGTGCCCAGAGACCGAGCAATCCGGCTGACATGGCAAACGCGGCATACATACCAAAAGGCTGTATCAGGTCTACCCAGGTCCATACCGGATCGGTGAAGTAGCGCAGGTGGCGCGCCAGAACCAGAAACATACCGTAATGAAACAGCCAGCCGAAAACCCAGATCCATTTGTTGGACCTGAACAGGCTTTCAAAAAATACCAGCTCGCGGAACATCCGCATGACCACGCCGGAACGCGTCACCGGTGCCGGAGTGGTGGGTATTTTCAGGGGTGCCGGAGTCTTTGCATACTGACGAATCTTGGACGCCAGTCCAGCGACCATCAAGGCCGTCGCAGCATAGAACAGCACCGCATAAACTATGGTCAGAAACGGCATGTTTCTGAGCTCCCTTACGGTTGAATTGGTAAAAAAACTGCCAGTGCCTGCAGCGGGATCAACCCTGCTGCAGACAAACTGTCAGAAACCTAGACGCAGCCGGTAGGCTTCGGCAGGCCGGCGTACTTACAAGCCTGCTTGGCCGGGCCATAAGGGAACAGTTCGTACAGGTACTTGCTGTTACCCTTGTCCTTGCCGAGCTTTTTGCCAATGGCCTTGGTCAGAACGCGAACCGCAGGAGCGATCTGGTATTCTTCGTAGTACTCACGCAGAAAGTTAATCACTTCCCAGTGGCTGTCAGTCAGCTCGCAGTCATCAATGTTCGCCATAACAGCAGCAACATCCTTGTCCCAGGTGTTCAGATCAGCCAGGTAACCTTCTTCATCAGTTTCGTAAGTCTTGCCGTTTGCTTCAATACTGCTCATGAGTAAATCTCCTCTCTAAAAGTGCATAGTGATGGAAGTTACAGCCAGGACTGTACCTTGTCATTTTTCTCAACCAGTTCAACAAAACCGTTGTAGTCGATGACGTTAATGCCATCGGCGAGCTTGTCTTCGGAAATGCCACGGGCAGCGAGATCAGGACCCATGACGGATACTGTACAGCCTTCAAGCATTGCGGATGCCTTGCCGGCTTTAACTGCACCGTAGACACCATCCTCGATCAGCAGCAATTCATCACCGCCTTTCATGATTGAAGACGCCGTGCTGAGATTGTTGCTCTCGTAAGGCGATTTGTTTACCAGATGTAACATAGACATGTGTTTGTCCTTCCCGAATTAAAAGTTAAACAGGACATCCTGCCCAGCAAGCACATCACCCAGTTCGGCACGACTGACCAGGCGGATAGAATCCTTTTCTGCCCAGTCTTCATCCTCGTCTTCCCAAACCAGGTGCTGCAGGTCATCAAGTGTGAGCCCGCGTTCTTCCAGTGATTCCTTTTCAACATAAATCTTGGTGATTTCGAAATCGCCAAGAGCCGCGTAGGTCGGCGAGAAATTCTTCATGCCGATACCACTGGTGTCCTGGCCCTTTGCCAACTGGTATACACCGTCATCCATGAAGGCCACGCTGACATCCTGTTCGAAGGCGGCGCCGATCAGTACCACTTCCAGTGCTTCCCACGCATATATGGTTCCGTAAGGTGCCTTACGGTTGATATACATGAATTTCTTTGTTTCTTCTGCCATTTTCAGTCTCCCGATCAGTCGCCGAATACAACCAGACGATCGCTCTGTACGCCACCTTCAATGAGCTGTCCGAGACCGGAAATCCGGAAACCGGGTGCAATATTGGTTGCGTCCTTGCCGTTACGTTCTGCCTCGCCATCGTCAACGATGCCGCGACGTTGCGCTGCTGCCACACACAGAACCATGTCGAGGTCATGCTGCTCTGCAAGTTCACTCCAGCGGGCGACGATGTTGCGGTCGTCCTGCGGCGGAGTGGTCAGTCGTGTACCGTTATTAACGCCGTCGTGGTAGAAAAAGATACGGTAGATTTCGTGTCCTTTTTCCAGGGCAGCCTTGGCAAAGTAATAGGCCGAGTCAGCAGACTGGTGCTGGTAGGGGCCTTCGTTAACCTGAATAGTAAGCTTCATACAATTACCCCCTAGAACCGGATATGTGTTGAGGCGTTCAGGCTGGCACGGGCGCCGCGCCAGTTATCGATGTGATACTTGGTAAATGGCAAGCCGGTCTTCTCAAAGAAACGTGGCCAGCCGATACGTTCGATCCAGTCATTCATGCGTTCCCAGTCCTTGGCGTCGTCCTTGTAGGTCTTGAGAATCTTTTTCACCACGGCAGTGGCTTCCGGCCAGCGTGGCGGGTTGTTCGGGATACCCGAGGCAACCAGCTTCTGGAAGGTCGGTTTACCGCGCGCATTGGAGTGATTGCCACCAACCCAGATAGCCAGCTTGGAGTGCTCGGCATCATTGATTTGCATCGGCGGGCAAGGCGGGAAACAGGCACCGCAACAGATGCATTTCTTCTCGTCGACTTCCAGTGAAGGCTTGCCGTTGACCAGTGCCGGGCGAATCGCCGCAACCGGACAACGTGCCACGACTGACGGACGCTCGCAGACGTTGGAGACCAGGTCATGATTAATCTTCGGCGGCTTGGTGTGTTGCACGTTAATGGCGATATCGCCCTGGCCACCACAGTTAATCTGGCAGCAAGAGGTGGTCATGTGCACACGGTTCGGCATGTTCCATTCTTTAAATTCGCCGATCAGTTCGTCCATCATGGATTTAACAACACCGGAGGCGTCAGTACCCGGGATATCGCAGTGCAACCAGCCCTGGGTGTGTGACAGCATGGCGACCGAGTTACGCGTACCACCGACGATAAAGCCGGCATCTTCAATTGCCTTGATCAGTGGTTGTACCTTGGCCTCATCGGCAACCTGGTA